>NZ_JAUBQB010000033.1:0-64539 GCF_036701035.1 Microcoleus sp. Pol7_B2
GCACGCTAACTTACTCTCCATTTTTGGAAACAATACCTAATTTACCAGGGTTTGAGCCTTAACTGAACCGTATTGGACTTAATTGCACCAATGCTCTTTATGGGTAGTTTAAATGCAGAAGGATTTGAAGGATGGTTATCTTTGTATTTGTTACCAGATTTAACAAGTCAATCTATATTAATTATGGATAATGCACCCATTCATCGTAAGACGGTCATTAGACTATTGGTTGAGGATGCGGGTCATCAGATAATATTTTTACCAAAATACTCTCCTGACTTAAATGATATTGAGCATGATTTTAGTGCATTAAAGAGAGCTAAAATGTATGCGTCTCCTGGCACATCTCTTGATGAAGTTATTCGTGCTTATTGTGCAGAAAGAGTGTCTCATACTTATTTGAAATGACTATAATTGGCAAAAATATAGGAAAATTTAAATAACAGTAGATTTTGATTGAGAGAGTAGATCGTGATTATTTGGGTAAACGAGCAAATCGATCCGTCGGGCATTCTTTATTCTTGCATTGCTTGTTGCGATGAGACTCAAGCGAAGGATTGCCACGAATCTTTTGAGAAGAATTTGACGTCAGAGCAAAAACAGCAGGGCTGGGTTGCTACCTTGCGGACTGTTAGTTCTTGGGATGAGGTGCCTGTTAATGCTTTGAAATTGAATTAATGAGTGCAAGTCATTAGCAGCTTTAGTATCGCCGTATTTCCGTTAGAGCGAAACGGCAGGAAAACGTTCCACGTCTGTTCGGAAAAGGCAAGATAACTCGATCGCACATTGGTCAAATTAAAAAAGGTTTTGTGAATCTGAAGGCAAAAAGCTGCAAGCATTTGGGGCTGCCAGTCTGAGGATTGTGCCCTGCAAGGTGCAGGGATTTGGGCGGAATTTTTTGGGCCTGGAGTCCTGCGAACACGCTAGGACGAAAAAGCGTGCAAGTGCGATCCTCTTCGAGGGTTCCGCTAACGACAATTCGCATTTCTTAAACGGATTTTAGCATTACTATTAATAGATAGAGGCATTTCCAATTGTCTAGTTAAATTTTTATGATTGAAACCTTATTTCACGCTTATACCCCTCTAGTTATCTGGACGGGCTTAGGACTGCTGCTGTTTCGGTACATCCCAGTTGATTTTCCCAAGCTGCTGAGCCACTTTCTTTTCTGGATTGGGATACCGCTGCAAATTCTAGTGTTAGCCCGTCAGAGCGATTTTTCGGGTGCTGTGGGATTCACGCCGGCGATCGCCATATTCGTGTTATTTCTGAGTACGAGTTTTGCTTGGCTGACTTGGGTATTATTGCGTAGGCTGAGTGCGGCCCACATCCAAAAGCCCTATTTTCAGGGCAAAAATTCTCTGGTAAATTTATTTTTATTAAATTTTAATTCCCTGAAGCGATCGAGCGAAGGGAGTTTTATCCTAGCTGCGATGTTAGGGAATACTGGCTTTGTTGGATTAGCAATCACCCCGTCTATCATCAGCACCGATAACACCAACTGGGCTGTCTTGTACAGCGTCACTAACAACGTTATTGGAACTTATTGTTTCGGTGTATTTATTGCTAGCTATTTCGGGAACTCCGAGCAAAAAAATCACTGGTGGACTCAGATCCGCGACGTGCTGACAGTTCCCGCTCTGTGGGCATTTTTAATTGGTTTTTATACTAGGAACATTCCCCTGCCCGAGACAGTGGAATCGGGATTGCAGACTGCTGTTTGGGTGGTAATTGCCAGTGCTTTGCTGCTGGTTGGCATCCGGCTGAGGTCTATTAAGAAATGGGAAAGTTTTGAACTGGCTTTAATCCCGTCGCTGTTAAAAGTGGTAATTGTGCCGGTGTTGATCGGATTGGGTGCTAGTTATTTCGGATTGAGTGGCGATCCGAGGTTCGTGTTGGTGTTGATGTCGGGAACGCCCACAGCTCTTTCGGTGCTGATTTTAGCAGAAGTTTACGAGCTCGATCGCGATTTGTTAGCTAGCAGCATCGCCATCACTTCTGTCGGGTTGCTGTTGATGCTTCCGCTGTGGTTAGCTGGGTTTAGTTAATATTAGCTAGAGTTTCAAATCGGATTGCTTTAAAATTTCGCAGTACAATCAACCATAACTGCACGGAAAAGACTATGAATGAGATAATAACTGCTACAGGTCTGCCTCCTGCATTCCCCGATCATACCCAACTGCCAGACGAAGACGGTACATTTGTGAAAAATTTTCAGGAGCATCCCCAGAGTATCATTCTGACAGATTCGATCGGGCCGGTTGTAGAGCGGCTGCATCCAGACGGACAATATGCGATCGGGCAAGATTGCGGCATTTACTGGCGAGAAACTGACCCGCCAGAGCGAGGTGCAGAAGCACCGGATTGGTTTTACGTGCCGAATGTACCGGCAACACTCGATGGTTTTCGCCGTTCTTATGTACTTTGGCGGGAACACATGGCTCCGTTCATTGCTTTAGAATTTGCTAGCGGTAATGGAGATGAAGAGCGCGATCGTACTCCCTTGACTGTGGCCGCTGACGGTACCACCACTAAACCCGGTAAGTTTTGGGTGTACGAGAGAATTATCCGCATTCCTTACTACGGTATTTATGAAATGAGAACGGGCAATTTAGAGGTCTATCACCTGATAGATTTTGTGTATCAAAGGATGCAGCCAAACGCACGCGGTCACTATCCGATTCCTGTACTAGATGTAGAATTGGGACTGTGGCAGGGAAGCTATCAAAATCAAGAACTGCTTTGGCTGCGGTGGTGGGATTCCCAGGGGAATTTGCTGTTAACTGGCTCCGAACAAGTTGAAATTGAGCGGGCTAGAACCGAGCAAGAACGGGAAAGAGCCGAGCAAGAACGGGAAAGAGCCGAACAAGAACGAGAAAGAGCCGAACAAGCAGAGCGAAAAGTTACCCAGTTAGCCGATCGACTGCGAGCAATGGGAATCGATCCCGATGCTGAGGATTGATATCAAATTCCCAAAACTCTCTCTGTAGCGCGAGCATCCCGCACCTTACCTTTTATAATCACAAAAAACCAAGCTGATGGAAACTAAACCACCTCTACCGCCCTTTACGTTGGAAACGGCTAAAGCCAAAGTTCAAGCTGCTGAAGATGCCTGGAATACCCGCGATCCAGAACGAGTAGCCTTAGCTTATACGGAAGATTCTCAGTGGCGAAACCGTGCCGAATTCTTCAGCGGACGGGAAGAAATCAAGGCTTTTTTAAGACGAAAATGGGCAAAGGAATTAGATTACCGTTTAAAGAAAGAACTGTGGAGTTTTACAGAGAATCGGATTTCTGTTCGTTTCGAGTATGAGTGGTATGATGATTCTGGCTACTGGTATCGCGCCTATGGTAATGAACAGTGGGAATTTGCAGAAAATGGGTTAATGCGAAGACGTGAAGCTAGCATTAATGATGTTCCAATTCAAGAGTCTGAACGGAAGTTTCGATAAAATTTATCTGTGAGTTGCTAGACGCATAAACCTGGTTTTTTAGGAAAATATGCAGGTTTATAGTAAGAACTTTAGTCATGATTGACTAAAAGCCAGAAAGAGGAATAAAGTCCTCACTACTAACGAAAGGTTTGTAGTAAGGAGTTGAGTCATGATTATAACTCTTGCAAAAATACAAAGCACCTCACCCCAAACCTCCCCTTGAATCAGGGGAGGAGGCAAGATTATTCTTGTTTCCCCCCTTAATAAGGGGGGACTTGCGGGGGGTGAATTTGACTTTTGCAAGAACTCTAGAGAAGTTTATAGAGCATCTGCGATGGTGTAGAATCTGAAAAAACAATTTTAATGGAGTTTTGTTGCAAATGAAATTTTTGGCGATCGAAACACTAATTGTTAGTTCTATCCTTCTGTCAATCTCATCATTGTCCTCTGCTCAAAGTAATCTACAGGGCTCTACAATTCTCCCCACAGGAGCTTACTACGCTCAAGGAACAATGTTCAATAACTCCCGTAGAGAGATTGCACATCAAAACAATAGAATCTGCATCAAGATCGTCGATGGCCCTGCAAATCCCTACAAAGGAGTCGAATCTATCACAATTAGCAGCGTGTCTTTGAAAAATGGGAAATTCTATATTGATGCAACTGGCACAGAGCTAGTATTAAAAAACAATGGAAAAGCATTCTCTGGCGACATTCGCGGTACATGGGAGTATAGAGGTATCTCGCCCGATCCAAGGAGTCAACCCATACAAGCTAAAAAAATGGCAGAATGTGTAGCTGCTCAAGGACGATATGTGCAGAAGATGGAAGGAATATCTATTTCAGGAATCGATTTTCCCAAGCATTAACCTCGATCGAGATGGGTGGGGGCGAAACCAAAAGGTGCTCTGTGAGATCCAGTAATCGGTAATCGAAGTAAGGTGCGGAGTACGCACCCTACTTCATTAGGTTATGCGTCCAAGACTGTATCCTCAATCGCAAAGCAAACTCGGAGAAGTCAGCACAAAGACATCCCTGGTTCCCACCCCTTCAGATTCCGGTTTAATCGGCGTAGTAAAGTGGAAAAACTCGTGGTCGTTAACTAACAGCAATTCCCCTGGCTGCAGAACTTTATTAAAAACAGGCTTCTCTTTTTTAGCCAAGTACAAATGCGTTTCCCCGCCTACAATATTAGTTCTGTCAACCGAGAAAATCCCGATAAAATCAGTACCGTCTTGGTGAATGCCTTCCGGTGCGGGGTTGCCGAAATTGTGCGGCGAACAAGTCGTCCTGATTTGATGGATGCCGATTTCAGCTTCCGGGTGAATTTTGCAGGAATCGAAAAAAGCAAAAATCATCTGTTTGAAATTATCGAGGGCGATTAGCCGATCGTCCAATTCGGCAAATTCCCGCCTGATATCACCCACTAGCGGATTGTATGTTTTGCTTTGATACAAATAGCCGTGAGGTAACTTAACTAACTCATCTCCGTTGACTGCAAACCGCGACAATCTTCTCGAACGATACTTACCTTTCACATACGGATCGACAGGCATATCGTCAAAAAATTCCTTAAAACCTTCTAGCTTAATCGAGTTTACTTTTTTGAAAGTAAACATGAAGGCATAATCCAAATGAATGGATTCTAATACGGTTTTCATAGATTTTACTCCCTGAAGCCTTGCTCCCCTCCCTAATTTTGCCTTTAGGAGGTGTATGCTTCTACTCTAGCGCAGGTTTTTTGTATGTGTCGTAAAAGACACTACTAAAATTGCAAAGATATCGTAAAGCTTGCAAGATGGATCCGGGGGCTTGTTCTTCTTTTAATCCCAAATCCAAAATCTAAAATCTAAAATCGATTGACAGCTTTCACCAGCGACTGACAGGCGCGCAGGAAAACGGCAACATCGACCCCAAGTGTGACGTACTGAACGCCAGCATCAATCCACTGCTGGGCGATTTCGGGGTTGTCAGCAAAAGTACCGGCCGCTTTGCCTGCTTTGCGGATGGTTTGCACTGCCTCCTGCATCATGTCGATGACTCGGGGATCGCGGACTTGGCCGGGAATGCCGATCGACTGTGACAGATCGTAAGGCCCTAGAAAAATCACGTCCACCTCTGGCACAGTAACAATTTCTGCCAGGTTGTCGATGCCGCCTTTGCCTTCGACATGAATCACAACTAAGGATTCTTCGTTGAGTTTGTCGGTGATATTTGTACCTGCGGCGGTGTAAAGTCCCGCCCGCGTAGCGAAGGAAAGGCCTCGCGTGCCCAGAGGACTGTATTTAGCGCTTTTGACAGCGGTTTCGGCATCGATTTTGCTTTCTATTTGAGGTACTTGAACGCCTGCACTGCCGATGTCGAGAGCTCGTTGAATTTGCGGCCCGTCGTTTTTGCGGACGCGAATAATCGGTGCAATTCCAGTGCAGTCGGCGGCGCGACACAAATCTTCAGCAGCAAGCGGGTTCAGGGGGCCGTGTTCCATATCGATAACGGCGAAATCGAATCCAGCATGACCGCATATTTCCATGAATGCGGGATAAGCGCAGTTCATAAATAAACCGAGGACTGTTTCCCCTTGTTTAATTTTTTGTTTGAGTTGATTTTGACGCATAAATTTGGAGTTTTTTTACCGCCGCTGACGGCCGATGAACCTAAATTGTATTTAATAATACACCTAAAATCTTGCCGTTACAAATTACTTTAGGTTAAGAGAATAGACAAAAATTTTGTAGCTGCTTTTGCTTCTATTTTAAAAGGAATCAAGCACAAAAGCCAGCCAAAAATAAACATTCCTAAAATTGGTAAAAATATTGCTCCCACGGAGGGTTCGACCAACCAAGCAAATAAAGCAAACATTCCAATACTGCCAGTTGTCCACAGCCAAAGAATCAAAATTCCTATAACTATTTTATGTAAAGTCATCCTAATTTTGATGGAACAACCGAACTGTTGAGTCTGTATTTTTCCTTGTATAATTGGGAACAATAAATTTCGACCGATCATGATGCGATTGATTGTGAAAGTTTTGCCAGAAATCGTTCCTTCATAGGGTTTAGCAGGTGGCGGCCCAAAGGGTATAATTATTCTAACAACTTTGGGAGGAGTAACAACTTCGTCCAACCTGCGTAAAACCTCCGAAAAAGTTAAACTGGTGGTAATTGTTAAACTCTCAAAAGGAATCAATGACCTAAAAATTTTGACGATTTTGAGCATAAGGTAGAGCCGGCTGTTCAATAGTTGTTGCTGGTATTAATGCCTCTTCTCTAAAAAAGTTTTCCCTGACAACACCGCGAAATACCAGTATACTGCAAAATAAACATTTAGATGGCATGAGTGTTTTTCGCGCTATGTCAAAATTAATTCCACAATCTCTGATGAAACTTCGACAGTATCTATTTTTGCTCAAAGGTCGATCGATCCTTAGCCTCACCCTCGGCATAATTTCCGCGATAGGGAGCATTTCGCCAGTATTTGCCGCACCTCCGCGCAATCCAGACAATGCAGAAACTTGCGACATTCTAGTAGCAGGCGGCGGGCTCGCAGGCGCTGCTACCGCTTACGAAGGTTTGCTGGCGGGGCGCACAGTTTGCCTTACTGAAATTACTGACTGGGTAGGCGGTCAAATTTCCTCCCAGGGAACTTCCGCACTCGATGAAAGAGAGACTCAGCGATCGCTCTTATTTTACCCCCGCGGCTACCTCGAATTGCGGGGGCGGATCAAGGAACATTACGGGCGGCTAAATCCTGGAGGCTGTTGGGTTAGCTATTCGTGTTTCATGCCCTACGACGGTCACAAAATTCTATTTAACATCTTGCAGGATGCCGCTAGAAAAGGCAAAGGCACGCTGAAATGGTTTCCCAATACGGTTATTAAAGAACTAGCAATTACTCCTGCTGTGGGGGGAAATGCGGTTGGGGGCCAACAAATTAAAAGTGCGATCGCCATTCAACACAAACCCGCCGCCAACACGCCACCACTCAACACCGAAACTCTTTCTCAAACTATCGAAGATGCCTATCGCTACGAAAATTCTCCGCGATTTAACAAAACTATTATTCGGTTTATTTCTAAAGCATCTCAGAACCCCCCTAACAAAAAAAGGGGGGGAGATTCCCCAAGTTCCCCGCCTTTACAAGGGGGTGCTGATTGGTACGTTGTAGATGCCACTGAAACAGGGGAATTGATCGGACTTGCCGATGTTCCCTACCGCCTCGGAATTGACCCGCGTTCCCCCCTCGAACCTTCCTCCCCCAGCGCAACCGGCGACGCTTACTGCACTCAAGGTTTTACCTACACCTTTGCGATGCAGGCAACGAAGGAACCGCAACAGCATCAAGTGCCGTCTTTTTATCAACAATACGCTCCTTACTACAGCTACGAATTGCAGAGATTGGCGAGCTTTCCCTTAGTTTTCACCTACCGCCAAATCAGGAGCATGAGACCGGATGAAAAGCGACCTTCAGACCCGAAACAATTTCCGATTTATCCGGGCGATATTTCGATGCAAAACTGGACTTGGGGCAATGACTATCGTCCCGGTTCTGCCCAGGATAATTTAATTTATTCTCGCGAGCAGTTGGAAGAAGCAGGTCAACTGCAACCGGGGGGATGGATGGGCGGTTTGCGAACGGAAACTTTGCGAAAGGGAGAGGAAAATGCCAAAGGATTTTTCTACTGGCTGGTAACAGGAACTACTGACTCGCAGCTAGGAGATGGAGTGAAAAAGCCTAATCCAAACAATCGTTTTTTGAGCGGGTTGGATTCGCCGATGGGGACGGTGCACGGACTTTCTAAATATCCTTATATGCGGGAGGGCCGGCGCATTATTGGGCGGCCGAGTTTCAATCAGCCTCAAGGTTTTATGGTGTGGGAAGTTGATATGTCTCGCACTGACTTTACGGCTGATTTTTATCGCCAGAATTTGTCGGAGGAAGAGTATCGGAATTTGTGGTTGGCTGTGGGTGGTTTGAATGCGCCGGCTTTGGCTGTGGGAAGTCAATCTGTTGAGGATACAAAATCGCGATCGCGCGCTACGATTTATCCTGATTCTGTGGGTATCGGTCATTATGCGATCGACTTTCACCCCTGCATGACCAACAGTCCGCCGGAAGCACCGGGAAATACCGAACGGGAAGGTACTCGCAAAGCTCAAGGGCAAGCTTACCCCTTCCAAATTCCGCTGCGGGCAATGATTCCCCAGAAAATTGACAATATGTTAGTGGCAGGTAAAAGTATTGCTGTCAGCCACACAGCGGCGGCTGCTTATCGAGTGCATTCTTTTGAATGGTCTGCCGGTGCGGCGGCCGGAGTTACGGCTGCTTTTTCCTTGGAAAAAGGGATTCTACCTTATGAATTAGTGGACGAATTGCCCTCCCGCGAGCCGAACTTGGAAGTGTTACAGTTGCGGTTGCAACAAAATGCCAATCCGATCGCCTTTCCGGGTACTTCTATTTTCAATAGTTCGTGGCAAAATTGGAAATAATCGCAGTTGGTAATCTGTAGCGCTGGCATCCTGCCCGCCCTACAATAAAATTCACTCTTTGTAGAACAGGATGGAACAGGCTTTCGGGCTTGTTCCTGACACCCGACAATTAACTGGTTACCAAGAAGAGCCTGCGAACCAGTATAAAATAACCAATAACAAAATAGCTGATAAACAGCAATTTGTCATCCATCTTTCGACAGAAGCAATCAGACACTGCTTTAGTTGGATAATATCAATAATCTCAAAAATATTCCCCCCTTCCCCTTCAAACTCGTCAAAGGTAACGCTCATGTCAACTGCACAGATAACAAGCCCCAATTCCAATAATGGTTATGCCAAACAGTTACTTAGAACCTTAGTGGCAGTCAAAAAAGGGGACTTTTCAGTTCGGATGCCCATAGACCAGACCGGTCTAGCGGGGAAAATTGCTGACGAACTTAACGACATTATCGATCTCAATGAGAGAATGGCGGCCGAACTCGAGCGGATCGGCACAGTTGTCGGTAAAGAAGGCAAAATCGCCCAGCGGGCAACCATTGGCAGCGCCGAGGGGTCATGGGCAGCTAGCGTAAACTCTGTCAATACCCTAATTACAGATTTAGTGCAACCAACCTCTGAAACCGCCAGAGTAATTCGGGCCGTAGCAAAAGGAGATTTATCGCAAACCATCGCCTTAGAAATAGAAGACAGACCCCTCAAAGGAGAATTCCTCCAAACAGCGCAAATTGTTAACACAATGGTAGACCAATTGAGCTCCTTTGCGTCGGAAGTAACGCGGGTGGCTAGGGAAGTGGGAACCGAAGGGAAATTAGGGGTGCAAGCTGAAGTTAAAGGAGTTGCTGGAACTTGGAAAGATTTAACGGATTCAGTTAACTCGATGGCGGGGAATTTAACAGCACAAGTGCGTAACATTGCCGAAGTGACAACGGCGGTGGCAAATGGCGACTTGTCGAAGAAAATTACAGTAGATGTAAAGGGTGAAATTCTCGAACTGAAAAACACGATTAACATCATGGTGGATCAGTTGAGTTCCTTCGCATCAGAAGTAACACGGGTGGCGAGAGAAGTGGGAACCGAAGGGAAATTAGGGGTGCAAGCTGAAGTGCGGGGAGTTGCAGGAACATGGAAAGATTTAACGGATTCAGTTAACTCGATGGCCGGCAATCTTACCGCACAAGTACGGAATATTGCCGACGTGACGACTGCTGTGGCAAATGGTGACTTATCTAAAAAAATTACTGTAGATGTTAAAGGTGAAATTCTGGAGTTAAAAAACACTATTAACATCATGGTGGATCAGCTTAATTCCTTCGCTTCTGAGGTAACGCGGGTGGCGAGAGAAGTAGGTTCCGAAGGCAAACTCGGCGGTCAAGCAGAAGTTAAAGGAGTTGCCGGAACTTGGAAGGATTTAACGGATAGCGTTAACTTCATGGCAGGCAGTTTGACAGCACAAGTGCGGAACATCGCTGAAGTGACAACCGCAGTGGCAAAGGGCGATTTATCTAAGAAAATTACCGTAGATGTTAAAGGGGAAATTCTCGAACTCAAAAATACCGTCAATACGATGGTTGACCAGTTAAATTCATTCGCATCTGAAGTAACCAGGGTTGCTAGGGAAGTGGGAACAGAAGGGAAATTAGGCGTGCAAGCTGAAGTGCAGGAAGTAGCAGGAACCTGGAAAGATTTAACGGATTCAGTTAACTCGATGGCCGGAAATTTAACAGCACAAGTCCGCAACATTGCTGAGGTGACGACGGCTGTTGCTAACGGTGACTTATCTAAAAAAATTACGGTACAGGTTAAAGGCGAAATTTTAGAACTGAAAAACACCATTAACGTGATGGTGGATCAGCTTAATTCCTTTGCCTCTGAAGTAACCAGGGTTGCTAGGGAAGTGGGTTCCGAAGGTAAACTCGGCGGTCAAGCGGATGTCCGAGGCGTAGCAGGAACTTGGAAGGATTTAACGGATTCAGTTAATTTTATGGCGGGTAGTTTGACAGAGCAAGTACGGAATATTGCGGCTGTTACTACTGCTGTGGCAAATGGCGACTTGTCGAAGAAAATTACTGTAGATGTAAAAGGTGAAATTCTGGAGTTAAAAAACACCGTCAACACGATGGTGGATCAGTTAAATTCTTTTGCTTCGGAAGTAACCAGGGTGGCGAGGGAAGTGGGAACCGAAGGGAAATTAGGCGTGCAAGCTGAAGTTAAAGGAGTTGCTGGAACCTGGAAAGATTTAACGGATTCAGTTAACTCGATGGCGGGGAATTTAACAGCACAAGTGCGTAACATTGCCGAAGTGACAACGGCGGTGGCAAATGGCGACTTGTCGAAGAAAATTACCGTAGATGTAAAAGGTGAAATTCTCGAACTGAAAAACACGATTAACATCATGGTGGATCAGTTGAGTTCCTTCGCATCAGAAGTAACGCGGGTGGCGAGGGAAGTGGGAACGGAAGGTAAATTAGGTGTGCAAGCTTACGTGCGGGGTGTAGGGGGAACTTGGAAAGATTTAACCGACAACGTAAACTTGATGGCTGGGAATTTGACGGCGCAGGTGCGGAATATTGCGGAAGTGACGAAAGCGGTGGCAAATGGCGATTTGTCTAAGAAAATCACCGTCGATGTCAAAGGCGAAATTCTGGAGTTGAAAGACACTATTAACGTGATGGTGGATCAGCTTAATTCCTTCGCATCTGAGGTAACGCGGGTGGCGCGGGAGGTGGGAACTGAGGGTAAATTGGGCGGTCAAGCTGAGGTGAAAGGAGTTGCGGGAACTTGGAAAGATTTAACCGACAACGTAAACTCGATGGCGGGGAATTTGACAGCGCAAGTGCGGGGTATTGCTAAGGTTGTGACGGCGGTGGCGAATGGCGATTTGAAGCGCAAATTAATGCTGGAAGCTAAGGGAGAAATTGCGACTCTGGCAGATACGATTAACGAGATGATTGATACGCTGGCGACGTTTGCCGATCAAGTTACTACCGTGGCGCGGGAGGTGGGAATTGAAGGGAAATTGGGCGGCCAGGCGAAGGTTCCGGGCGCGGCGGGGACGTGGCGAGATTTGACGGATAATGTGAATGAATTGGCGGCGAATTTGACTACTCAGTTGCGGGCGATCGCAGAAGTGGCAATTGCTGTTACCAGAGGCGATTTAACGAGGTCAATTTCCGTCGCCACGGAAGGAGAAGTTGCGATCGTTAAGGACAACATTAACCAGATGATCGCCAATCTCCGGGAGACTACGCAGAAAAATACTGAGCAAGATTGGCTGAAAACAAACCTTGCTAAGTTTACTCGAATGCTACAAGGTCAGCGGGATTTAGAAACTGTTTCTAAACTAATTCTCTCAGAATTAACGCCGTTGGTTTCTGCTCAGCATGGCGTCTTCTTCATGATGGAATCGGTCGAACACGATCCGTTTCTCAAACTGTTAAGTACCTACGCATACCGCGAACGCAAACAGTTAGGAAATAGATTCCATTTAGGCGAAGGTTTGGTAGGACAGTGCGCTCTGGAAAAGGAACGCATACTGTTGACAGAAGTGCCGGAAAACTACGTTAAAATTGGCTCGGGACTGGGAGAATCTACGCCGCTGAATGTGGTGGTTTTACCCGTACTATTTGAGGGACAAGTGACGGCAGTAATCGAGTTAGCTTCGTTCCGCCGATTCAGCGAAATACACTTGACATTCCTCGACCAACTTACAGAAAGTATCGCCATTGTCTTAAATACAATTGCGGCGAGTATGCGGACGGAAGAGTTGCTGAAACAGTCACAGTCTTTGGCAGAAGAGTTACAAACTCAGCAAAAAGAACTAACGGAAACTAACAAGCGTCTGGAACAACAAGCGCAGTCACTCCGCGCATCTGAGGAACTGTTAAAGAGTCAGCAGGAAGAGTTGCAACAAACGAATGAAGAACTAGAAGAACAAGCGGAATTGCTAGCGCTGCAAAATAAGGAAGTGGAGCGGAAAAACCGAGATATCGAACAGGCGAGGGGGTTGTTGGAAGAAAGAGCAGAACAGTTGGCTCTAACTTCTAAGTATAAGTCGGAGTTTCTGGCAAATATGTCTCACGAGTTGCGAACTCCGCTAAATTCGCTGTTGATTCTGGCTCGATTGCTTTCTGACAATACTGAAGGCAATTTGACTCAGAAGCAAGTTGAATACACGCGCACAATTTACTCGGCGGGAAATGATTTGCTGGGGCTGATTAATGACATCTTGGATCTCGCTAAGATTGAATCAGGCACGATGTCGGTGGAAATAGAGCAAGTGTTGTTTACGGACTTGCGAGATCATTTGGATCGCACTTTCCGCCAAATCGCCCAGGATAAGAAGTTGAGTTTTAAAATAGAGCTTGAGGCTGGGTTGCCAAAAGGTCTCTATACTGATGCTAAACGGCTGCAACAAGTTTTGAAGAATCTCCTCTCTAATGCGTTTAAGTTTACAGAGCGAGGTGAGGTGAAATTGCATGCCGAAGTAGCGCGGGAAGGGTGGAGTTTAGAGATACAAAGTTTAAGGAGTTCCCCTACTGTTTTGGCTTTCTCAGTTAGCGATACCGGGATTGGGATTTCTGCTGAAAAACACAGGGTTATTTTTGAGGCTTTCCAACAAGCAGATGGTAGCACTAGCCGCAAATACGGGGGCACGGGTTTGGGTTTGTCAATTAGTAGAGAAATCGCTAATTTGTTAGGTGGAGAAATTAAATTGACAAGTCACCCTGGTGAGGGTAGTAAGTTCACGCTTTATCTGCCACAAACTTACCAAGAATCGCGAATAATGAATGATACGGGATCGGGAATGGGCAAGCAAACGCCTCAATTATCCCCTGCTAATCCTCCCGCACTTCCTTTGCCGAATTTCCACTTGCCGATCGCGCCTTACCCCTCACCTTTAATCTCTGATGATCGAGAAAATATTGAGAGTGGCGATCGCGTGCTTTTGATTATTGAAGATGATGTAAACTTCGCTCGAATTCTGTTGGATATGGCGCAGGAACAGGGTTTTAAAGGTTTGGTGGCTTTGCGGAGCGATATCGGTTTGGCGATGGCGCGAGAGTTCAAGCCAACTGCGATTATGCTGGATCTAAATTTGCCTGTGATGGATGGCTGGACAGTGCTCGATCGCTTGAAGCACGACCCAAGTACGCGCCACATTCCGGTTCACATTGTATCAGTTGAAGAAGGACGGCAGCGCAGTTTGCAGTTAGGGGCGATCGCCTACTTACAAAAGCCTGTCAGTCGCGAAGCATTGAGCAAAGCTTTGACTGATATTAAGGGGTTTGTGGAGCGGCCAGTGAAGAATTTGCTAGTCGTGGAAGACGACGAAACACAGCGTCTGAGCATTGTGGATTTAATCGGTAATCACGATGTTTCTACAACGGCTGTGGGGAGTGGTGCAGAGGCGCTAGAAATTTTGAAATCGGGGCATTTTGACTGCGTTGTACTCGATTTGGGACTACCAGATATGACTGGTTTTGAACTGATCGAGCAGATCAAGCAAGAGGCTACTTTGAAAAGTCTGCCGCTTATTATTTATACTGGCAAAGAGTTGACAAGATCCGAAGAAAGTCAACTCAAGCGCATGGCCGAAACAATCATTGTTAAAGATGTGCGATCGCCGGAACGTTTGTTAGATGAAACAGCTTTGTTTTTGCACCGAGTGCAAGCAAATTTGCCCGAACCCAAGCGCCAAATGCTAGAGCAATTGTATCAAACAGATTCGACGCTGGCGGGCAAAACAGTCTTGATTGTTGACGACGATATGCGGAATATTTTCGCCCTCACAAGTATGCTGGAACGCCATAAAATGGAAGTTGTGTATGCTGAGAATGGCAGAGAGGGCATTGCTAAATTGCAAAATACGCCTGAGATAAATATTGTGTTGATGGACGTGATGATGCCAGAGATGGACGGTTACGAAACCATGCAAGCAATTCGTAATATGCCTCAATTTGCTTCCTTGCCAATGATTGCTCTGACAGCGAAAGCTATGAAGGGCGATCGGGAAAAATGTATCGAAGCTGGTGCGTCTGACTACATTACCAAACCTGTTGATACGGAACAGTTGCTCTCGCTGCTGCGTGTCTGGCTTTATCGATAATGGAAGTAAGTTGTCAGTTGGCAGTTGACTGTTGGCAGTTTTTAGTTATTAGTTGTCAACAGTCAACAGTCAACAGTCAACAGTCATCAGTCATCAGTCAACAGTCAACAGTCATTAGTCAACAGTCAACAGTCAACAGTCAACAGTCAACAATGCCCAATAACCAATTAGTAATTAAAAATGTCCGAAAGCCATGAACTTGAAACAATCGAAATTCAACTCCTACTAGAGGGAATGTTTCGCTATTACGGATTTGATTTTCGCAATTATGCTCTTGCCTCTCTCAAGCGCCGTATTTGGAACACTATTCGCTCGGAACGGCTCACCACTGTCTCGGCACTTCAGGAAAAGGTACTGCACAATCCTGCTTATCTAGACCGTTTACTGCTGGACATTTCTGTCAATGTAACGGCGATGTTTCGCGATCCCAGCTTTTACATTAGTTTCAGAAATAAAGTGGTGCCGCTGCTGCGTACTTATCCTTTTATTCGGATTTGGCACGCTGGATGTTCAACGGGAGAAGAAGTCTATTCTATGGCAATCTTGCTGCAAGAAGAAGGACTGTACGACCGTTGTCGGATTTACGCTACGGACATGAATGAATTAGTTTTAAAAACAGCCAAAACAGGGATATTTCCGCTGAAACAAATGCAAGAATATACGCAACTCTACCACCAAGCGGGGGGCAAGAAAGCGTTTTCTGAGTATTACACTGCTGCCTATGAAAATGCGATTTTTCGCTCTTCCCTTAAAGATAATATTGTGTTTGCTCACCACAACTTAGCAACGGATAACTCTTTTAATGAATTTAATGTTATTTTATGCCGTAATGTGATGATTTATTTCAATCCACACCTCCAAGAGCGGGTACACAAGCTTTTTTATGAGAGCCTGGGAATGTTTGGGGTTTTAGGACTAGGACATCAGGAGTCTCTAACTTTTACACCTTATGAAAAATACTATGAACCCATTGAAAGTAGTGATAAACTCTACCGGAGAATTAAATAAAAAAAATTTTGAAATAGTGGTTGTGGGCACGTCTTTGGGAGGGCTACAGGCTCTGACTGTGCTGCTGGCAGATTTGCCACAAAGCTTTCCTTTGCCTGTAGTTATTGTCCAACACCGCCATAAGAGTTCTCAGAATAGGCTTACTGATATTTTACAACAGCAATGCTCTCTGCAAATCACAGAGGCCCAAGACAAAGAGGAGATCGTACCTGGACGGGTTTACTTGGCTCCTGCTGACTATCATTTGCTAATAGAATCGCCCTCTGACGAGGAGTTTAGCCTGTATGAAAACGACTTTACAGAAGGGGGGAGCGTGGCAGTGGAGTCAATCCACAATTCAAAATTCCCAATCCCCTATCGCGGAACTCCTAAATTTGCACTATCAACTGAGGGTCCTGTCAGCTACGCGCGGCCCTCAATCGATGTGCTGTTTGAGTCTGCTGCGGATGCCTTTGGGGAGAAAGTTATCGGCATAATTTTAACGGGAGCTAATTCGGATGGCAGTAAAGGGCTGGCAAAAATTAAAGCTGAGGGAGGATTGACATTTGTGGAGGAACCGGCTTCAGCTCTATGCCCGGCCATGCCAGCGTCGGCGATCGCAAATGTTGAAGTAGACTGGATTTTACCCCTCTCTAAAATCGCTCCCTGTTTAGTCAATTTGCTAAGAATTAAAGATTAAAAAAATTATGAATCTGCAGTCCCCCCATCGAGTAAATGTCCTTTTAGTTGACGATCGCCCAGAAAATTTGGTAGCTCTCGAAGCTATTCTCAACAGCCCCTCTTATCATCTAGTACAAGCTAATTCGGGCGCGGAGGCTCTGAGATGTCTGCTTAATGAAGATTTTGCAGTAATTTTGCTTGATGTGCAGATGCCGGGAATGGATGGATTTGAGACAGCAACATTGATTCGCTCTAGAGATCGATCGCGAGCCACTCCGATTATTTTTATCACAGCATTCAGCAGTAATGACACCCACGTGTTTAAAGGTTATTCTCTGGGTGCGGTGGATTACCTGTTCAAACCCTTGGAACCGGAAATATTGACCTCGAAGGTGCAGGTATTTGTGGAATTGTTCCAAAAAACAGTCGAGGTGAAGCAGCAAGCAACACAGTTAGCTGCAGTTAATAGTGAACTAAGTAAAAGTGAAGAGCGGTTTCGCACTTTGTGTGCTTGTTCGCCGCTGGGAATTTACTTAGCTGACGTTGAAGGCCGCTGTACTTACATCAACCCGCGTTGTCAAGCGATTTGCGGGCTAACTTTGGAGGAAAGTTTGGCAGAGGTTTGGCAGCGGGAAGTTCATCCAGAAGATCGCGAGCGCGTAGTCACAGATTGGTTAGCTTGGATTAAAGAAAGTCAGGAATATTCTAACGAGTTTCGATTAGCTGGTAGCGAAACTGTGCGTTGGGTTCACGTGCAGTCGTCACCAATGTTTTCAGATTTGGGAAAACTGATCGGTCACGTGGGCACGGTTAGAGATGTCACAGACCGCAAGCAAGCAGAGGAAGAACGCGGCAGACTACTCCGGGAACAAGTGGCGCGGCAAGAAGCTGAGAGAGCTAACCAGATGAAGGATGAATTTCTAGCTATTCTCTCTCACGAACTCCGCACTCCTTTAAATGCAATTCTCGGCTGGTCTAGGCTGCTTCGTACCAAAAAATTTGACCAAGACACTATTGAGAAAGCCCTAGAAACAATTGAGCGCAATGCTAAATCTCAATCTCAACTCATCGAAGATATTTTAGATGTTTCGCGGATTCTGCGGGGGAAACTAAATTTAAATAAGCATCCGATTCGGTTGGAATCTGCGATCAACCTGGCAATAGATTCTTTGCAGCCCCTGGCTGAGGAAAAATCAATAGTCCTAGAATTAACGTGCAGTCCAAATGTAGGTGAAGTTATCGGCGATTTCGATCGCTTGCAGCAAATTGTGTGGAATTTGCTGTCAAATGCGATTAAGTTTAGTCCGCAAGAGGGTAAAGTACAGGTGCGGTTAGAGTCAGTTGGAAATGAGGCTCAAATTGAGATAATTGATAGCGGCATTGGTATCGCTCCTGATTTTTTGCCTTATGTTTTCGATCGCTTCCGCCAAGCTGATAGCAGCACAACTAGGTCTTACGGGGGTTTGGGACTGGGATTGGCGATCGTCCGTCACTTGGTGGAACTGCACGGCGGTAAGGTGTATGCAGAGAATAATCCGGGCGAGGGTGCGAAATTTACGGTGGCTTTACCTCTTGCTCAGAGGAACGCCCTCGCTGCTGACGATGATTGGTCGTCGCTCAATGACGCGACAGAGGTTCTCCCCACTCTGGCTAATTTGCAATTGCTGGTGGTGGATGATGACGATGACACGCGGGAGTTTTTGATTGCTTTACTCGAGGACGAAGGAGCTATCGTGCGCTCGGCGGCATCGGTGGCCGGGGCTCTAGCTGCACTGGAGAGTTATTGGCCGGATCTGCTGCTGAGCGACATTGGAATGCCGGAAGCAGACGGCTATGAGTTGATCGCGCGCGTGAGAGAAATGGAATTGCTCAGGGGTGGAAAGATGCCTGCGATCGCTCTGACGGCCTACGCCAGAGAGGAAGAGCGCCAGCAAGCGCTGGAAGCTGGTTTCCAGATGCACTTATCTAAACCAGTTGACATAAATAAGTTAATTGCCACAATTGCTAACCTCACAGGAATGCTCGGAAATCCCGCTCCAACGGGCTCGGCGGTTGAAACCGCTTTGTTGACCCGCCAATCCCGTGCCGATTAGTGAGAAAAATATTAAGCTAGCTACAAGGACAAGCGATCGACAGTTCGGAACAAGACACTCGTTTTTCCACAAAAAAGTGGATATTTGCCGTTTTTTTGCTTCAACCTGCCGTCAAAGTACAAAATTACCCGCCAATCAATTCATGAATATTTTTAGCAGTCTGCTTTCTAGCCCAACTCAAGCACCCCAAGTCAAAAAACAGCGTCGAGGCATTGAAATTAAGTCTGAACGCGAAATCGAAATTATGCGGCAGGCAGGGAAAATCGTTGCAACGGTACTCAAAGAAATTTCCCAAATGGTGAAACCGGGAATGACTACTGCTGATTTGGATGCTTATGCCGAAAAACGCATCCGTGCTATGGGGGCAACTCCGAGTTTTAAAGGCTATCACGGTTTCCCAGGATCGATTTGCTCTAGCATTAATAACGAAGTTGTTCACGGCATCCCCAGCGCCAAAAAGGTAATTCGGGCAGGAGATGTTCTCAAGGTAGATACGGGGGCATATTACCAAGGTTTTCACGGCGATTCTTGCATCACGATCGCAGTTGTGGAAGTGACTCCGGAATCGGCAAAATTAATCCGAGTCGCAGAAGAAGCTCTGTACAAAGGTATCGAACAAGTGAAGGCTGGAGCCTATTTGCTCGATTTGGCTGGTGCGATCGAAGATCATGTCAAAAGCAACGGTTTTAACATCGTTGAGGAGTTTACCGGCCACGGTGTCGGGCGAAATTTGCACGAGGAACCGTCGGTTTTCAATTTCCGCACGCGGGAAATGCCGAACGTGAAATTGCGAGCGGGCATGACATTGGCGATCGAACCAATTCTGAATGCCGGTTCTAAGTACACTCGAACGCTTTCTGACAAGTGGACTGCTGTAACCGTTGACAATGCTATGTCGGCTCAGTTTGAGCATACTGTGTTGGTGACAGAAACTGGTTATGAAATTTTGACCGATCGTTCCAAAGTTTAAGTGGAAGGGTTCAATAATAATTTTGAGTTTTGAGTTTTGAGTTTTGAATTAAAGATTTAAGAACTTTTTCATCGTTAAATCAAAACCTAACTCAAAGCTCTTGAGTTGAACAATAATTTTTTTAGTTCCTTCGAGGGATGGAGTGACAATAAGACTTAAATGCGGCTAAATTAAAAAATAGTGGTAAAGCGTAAGGGTAACAACTATGTCAGCACGATTATTATTGGTAGATGATGAACCGGGCTTGCGGGAAGCAGTACAAGCTTATTTGGAAGATAGCGATTTTGCGGTTGAAGTTGCCAGTAATGCTCGGGATGGCTGGGAACTCTTGCAGCAGTACAATCCCGATTTGGTGATTTCAGACATTATGATGCCCCAGGTGGACGGTTATCAATTTCTCAAGCAAGTGCGGGAAGATCCTCGCTATAAGGCTTTGCCGGTGGTATTTTTGACGGCTAAGGGGATGACGAGCGATCGCATTCAAGGCTATCAAGCAGGCTGCGATGCTTATCTTTCTAAGCCCTTCGATCCCGACGAGTTAGTAGCAATAGTAACCAATTTGCTGGCCCGTCGCGCGGCTGCTAAGGAGACGAGCGAAAATGCTGAAAGTCCCGATATTGCTGCTTTGACAAGCCAAATGGCAAGAATTGAGTCTTTGCTGAGTGGGCGGAGTTCGATCGCCCAAAGTCCTTCGCCGATTAAAATTGATTTGACTCCGCGAGAACAAAGTGTTTTGGATTTGGTTGCTCAAGGTTTGATGAATAAGGAAATTGCCCGCCGCTTGGAAACTAGCGTGCGTAATGTGGAAAAGTACGTCAGCCGTTTGTTTAGCAAGACGGGTACTAACAGCCGTACTGAGTTGGTTCGCTTCGCTCTCGAACACGGCTTGACGAAATAGGAGTCCTCTCTCTCGACTTGGCTGGAGGCTCTGCCTCGCCGAGCTGCGTTACCAGGCTCTTCCTGGTAACGAGAATTATGCAACAACTTAGAAATGTTAAGATATAAGTATTGACAGATATCCGGTGGCTGTGGTATGTCACATCAGCTTGCTGGTGGCAGCGCGGGAGTGCGAAAACTGGTGTGCGAAAACTGGTGTGCGAAAACTGGTGTGCGATCGAACTTTTCACCCACTTTGCTTTGAGTCTGAGATTAACACTCGCAAAGGTTGGGGAATTACTTAACGGGAAAACCTGACTGTTTAAGAGTTTTCACGTAGTAAATAGAAAGGCAAACACTTGACCGGATATGCTCCGTTAAGCAAACTTGCCACAAACAATCACAGATAAGGTTATATCCTGTGGAAAAACAAGCCACTATTAATTAATGAATCTGCTCAAAAACGGATACTTGCGAACTACAGGAGTGGGAAGTAGCCCACAATTTTAGACCATAGTTAAAGCTCTCAGATTCATATGTGGAGTAAATCTAAAATCTAAAATCTAAAATCTAAAATCGGCTGACAGCGCCGGAAAGTAGCTGCAGAACTTGAATGTATAGCAGCACTAAAGTTTAGTTTATATCAGGAGGATACCATGAGGAAAATCACGGCGCGACAAACAATAAGTGCCATAGTAGCACTGCCGATCGTACTAATAGCCAATACAACTCAAGCTTTAGCCACTGATACCAGTCCGAAAATAGATCCAATTAAGAAAGTTTCGGATTTTGGCGATGAACCCAATTTTGATATTGGGCCACCAACAACAATCAGCATTGAAGAAAGCGAGGATTGGGATGAACCTGAGTTTGCAGCTACTTTAGATATGGAGATTAGTAAATTTATGACAAAAAATCTTCAACCTGTAATTGATGAGCCCCCGCCGATAGTTTATCTCAGTGCGGCCAGGGGCCAGTCAACCCGGGAATGCCGGATTTCTGGGATATGCGAATAACTGAATCGGATTTGTGCGATTTTGGCGATAGCTGGGAGTCCCGCAAACAAAGACTCTTTTGCTGGCTAGAATTTGAGCACTTATCAAGATTTCAGTAAAATCCGGTTGATTTTGCTGGGAATATGCGAATAACAGAGTATGTATTTTTTTGGGTATGCTTTAATGCGATCGGCTAAAATAATAAGTATGCAGGCTAAAATAAACTTAACTAATTGATAGTTTCCAGTGATGGGAAATCGCCCAAAGGGGCAGAAATAAAATTAATCATGTGATTGTTCGCTGTGATTAGCAAACGTAAAAACTGGTAAAAGTAAACTTAAAGCAACCGTCAAAACGGTTAGGACGTTCTTAATTGCACTTTCCCCTGCCGTCGATTCCTTCCATCCGTTACATCCGTTAAATAATCCGTTGCCGAACTTCCATCCGTTACATCCGTTAAATAATCCGTTGCCGAACTTCCATCCGTTACATCCGTTACATCCGTTAAATAATCCGTTGCCGAACTTCCATCCGTTACATCCGTTAAATAATCCGTTGCCGAACTTCCTTTTTTCGGCAGTTGACAGCACCTATTCTGAGAAACTTTTTCAAATATTAATTATGATTAATTCGCATTGCCAGCAAGAAACCGCAGCACAGCAAAACAAAAGTTCGCTGCAAACTCTCACCCGGACTCTGAGAATGTCTCAGGGGCAATTTTCGCTGATTTTGGTACGGTGCAATTACAGTGCGATGAGAGAGCAAACGGCACGGCAATTGCGGGAGGAGTCGGGTATCGAGATTCGAGAAATTGTCCTCCCGCCATCTGTTAAAACTCTTTACACGACGATAGAAACCAAAGTTTCCTGCAGCCACCCGTCAGCTTTAATGGTGTTTGGATTGGAATCGGTAAGTGCGATCGATCGACTGCTAACTTCTACCAACTACGTGAGGGAAGAATTTCGGAATAATTTTCCCTTCCCGGTGGTGCTGTGGGTGACAGACAAAATCTTAAAAAAACTGATTCGGTTAGTAACAGATATCGAAACTTGGGCGACAAGTGTTGAATTTGTGATTGGCCCCGACGACTTGGTGGATTTCCTGGGCAAAAGTGCCGATCGCATTTTTTCCAACATTTTAGAAAGTGGCAATTGGCGTTTAACTAATTCTACCATTCTCGGAGCCAATTCTTTGAGTGAACTAGAGTCGGCTAGCCAAGACTTGCAAACTTGCAATATCAGATTAGAACCAGCTATTGAAGCGAGTTTGCAATTTATTCGCGGTAGGCACGAATATGCTCGTCACCGCATCCCTGCAGCTCTTGAGTTGTATCAAAAAAGTCTCAGCTTTTGGAAGCATCAAGTAGCATTTATCGGAAAAAAAACAGAATTTAGCGATTTGTTATTTACTGTTCACCCAGCACCGGTGTTAGAGGGAATTCTGCTATTCCACATCGGTCTTTGCTACCGCTTCCAAGCAGAACAACGCCGCAGTGGAAACCGTCCTTACTGGACGGAAGCTAAGAATTATTTTCAGGAATGTATTGATGTTTTAGAACGCGCGGGGCGGCCGGATGCCGTTGGTATATTCATCAATCAACTTGGCGAAGTATTGCAGCAGTTAGAAGATTGGGATGCACTGTGGAATTTAGCTATCAAAGCTCGGAGGTTACATGAAAATATGGAAAATTCAGCAGTTAATTTGGCTCAAGATTACGGCTTTTTGGCTAGAGTAGCCTTAGAGCAAAAGAACTGGCAAGGAGCGAAAGAATGGGCTTTAATGGCTCTAGACGTTCTCAACTCAAATTTAGAAGCGATGGGACAGGGAACCCCTGTAAAGTCGCAGCATCTAGGCTTGTATCTGTTAATTTTAGCAGAGGCCCAGAGTCAGTTGGGTGAGGTACAGGAGGCTATCGCGCATTTAGAGCTTGCTCGCTTGGAAACCGAACCTTGCTACAACCCGCAACTGTATTTGCGGGTTTTAGAAATGCTGCGATCGCTCTATTTTCAGCGGGGAGAATATCTCAAAGCATTTCAAATTAAGCAAGATTATCGAGCGGTGGAACACACGTATCGGTTCCGAGCTTTTATTGGAGCCGGAAAGTTGCAGCCGCACAGAGAAGCGGTTAATTCCGTCGCCGAAACTATTGCCGGCGCTGCTACTATTGCTGACGAAATTACTGCTTCCGGCAGAGAGCAAGACCTCAACCGCTTGATATATAGAATGAACAATACCCCCGACAAACTGACAGTAATTTACGGTCAGTCTGGAGTTGGTAAAAGTTCCATTGTCACGGGAGGATTAGTACCAGCTCTCAAACAAAAAAAAATAGAAATGCGGACTGTTTTGCCCGTAGTGCTGCAAGTTTACAACAACTGGCCACGGGAATTGACCAGACAGTTATCTGCTGGGAAAGCTGAAATATTCGACCCGGAAATTGCCGAAGCAGTACCAGGAACTGATCCGGTAGATTTGACCGTAGAAGCAGCCGAAGTCAAGGGAAATCTTATTTCGCGATTTCATGGTGGAGCGACTGGGAATAATGAGGATCAAAAAGAGCACTCACAGCCAGTTGAATTAATCATACAACAACAGGCGATCGAATACGAAAACATTATAAAGGAGCTGCAAAGAAATTCCGAACATTTAGTGACTGTTCTGATATTTGACCAATTTGAAGAATTTTTTTTCGTGTGGAAAGAGCCAGCGGAAAGACAAATATTTTTTGATTTTTTGCGGGAATGCTTGAAAATAAAATATTTAAAAGTCGTCCTGTGTTTGCGGGAAGATTACCTGCACTATTTGCTGGAATTTTCCCGACCAAAAAACCAGACAGGATTCGTTAACAATGATATTTTGGAGGACATTCTCAGCAAAAACATTCTGTTTTATTTGGGAAATTTTTCGCTGATAGATGCGCGATCGGTAATTCGCACTTTAACTGAGCGAGCGCAGTTTTACTTAGAACCGGAGCTGATCGAAGAATTAGTCAAAAATTTAGCTGGAGAATTGGGAGAAGTCCGCCCGATCGAACTACAACTTGTCGGCGCTCAACTGCAACAAGAGAACATTAGAACTTTAACTCAATATCAGGAGCTTGGCAACAATCCGCAACAAAAATTAGTCGAAAGGTTTCTCGAAGAAGTCATCAAAGATTGCGGCCCGGAAAATGAAGTGGCCGCGCGCCGAGTTTTGTATTTGCTGACAGATGAAGATGAGATACGTCCCCTAAAAACTCGCGCCGAGTTAGCCTCTAATTTAGCGACATTTGCTGAAGCTGACAAATTAGATTTAGTATTAGAACTGTTAGTAAACTCTGGTTTAGTTTTTCGCTGGACAGAACTGCCAGCAGAGCTTTATCAGCTCGTTCACGATTATTTAGTTAGCTTCATTCGCCAGCAGCAAGAATTAGATAAAAAGGCAGAATTTGAGGAACTGCGAAAGCAAAACCAAATTAACCGAGATGAAATTGAACAAATTCGCAAAGACAGAGAGCAAGATGCTTTGCTGTCGGAAGCTAGAGACAAACAGTACCAAGCGGAAGCTCAACTTTACCACACTCGGAGATGGCAATTGCGGGCGGCGGTTCTAGGAGTGCTTGTACTCGCAGGTGTTTCGGGGATGGCATTCGAGCAAGCAAAATTAGCAGAAAGCGCACGGCAGGAAGCAGAAAAAAGTCGGACTGATGCCCTAAATTCGGCGTCGGAAGCTTTGGTGCTTTCTAATGAAAAAAACCAATTAGGAGTGTTGGGAAATAGTATCAAAATTGGTCGTGATTCTCTGAAAAGTACAGCGCTGCCTGTGGACACTAAAACTCAAATTGCAGAAAGACTCAGACAAGCAGTTTCCGGGGTGCAAGAACGCAACCGTTTCGAGCAGCACAGCAAGTTTGTTTTGGATGTGAGTGTCAGTCCAGACGGCAATTCAGTTGCTTCGGCAAGTGCTGACAAAACTGTTAAATTGTGGAGCAAAGAAGGTAAGTTATTAAAAACTTTCAATCATCCCGATAGCGTGACGAGTGTTAGTTTTAGTCCCGATGGGAAAACGATCGCTACTGGTTGTGCCGATCGCACAATTAGAATTTGGCAAGTAAATAACGACAAAAGTGCGATTCCCTACGGGATAGCTCCGCTTCACGGCATTTTATCGGGTCACCGCGATATCGTCACCAGCGTTAGTTTCAGTCCCGACGGCAAAACCCTAGCTTCCGCCAGTCACGACAACACCGTCAAAATCTGGAACCTTGCGAACAAAAAATTGCTGCAAACCTTAACGGGACACAAAGACTGGGTACTCGGCGTCAGTTTCAGTCCCGACGGCCAAACAATAGCCTCAGCAAGTGTTGACAAAACTGTCAAACTTTGGAACCGAGAAACTAAAACCCAGAAATTTACAATTAATCCCAAAACATTAACCAAACATTCTGACATTGTGTACAGCATTAAGTTCAGTCCAAACAGTCGAGAACTCGTCTCAGCAAGTGCCGACACCACAGCCAAAATTTGGAACCGAAACGGTGAGGAAATCAGAACTCTCAAAGGACACAACGATGAAGTTGTCAGCGCGAGTTTCAGTCGCGACGGCAAACAAATTGTCACCGGCAGCGCCGACGATACGGTGAAAGTTTGGAGTCGCAGCGGCACTTTGCTTAACACTTTTCGAGGACATCAAGACGACGTAAGAGCCGTAAGTTTCAGCGGTGACGGCAGTATTGCTTCCGCAAGTAAGGACAAAATAGTGAAAATTTGGAAACCGGATAGCACTCCGCTGAATAAGATTTTATCAGGACACGGAGACTGGGTTTACAAAGTCAGTTTTAGCGCTGACAGCAAAACAATTGCTTCTGCTAGCCGGGACAAAGCCGTGAGACTTTGGCGGGCTGACGGCAGTTTATTCAAAATCTTAGAAGGTCATAAGGATTCTGTTACCTGGGTGAGCGTTTCGCCTGATGATAAAACTGTTGCTTCGGCGAGCGATGACAAAACAGTGAAAGTCTGGAGTTTAGACGGCAAACTGTTAGATACTCTCAGCCACAGTGGCATTGTCCGAAGCGTGAGTTTTAGTCCAGACGGAAAGATAATTGCCGCCGCCAATGCCGATCGCAAATTGTACCTCTGGCGCTGGAACGGTTCTAAAGCAACTTTGTTTGCCAAACTCGATCACAGCAATCCAGTAATTAGCGTTAGCTTCAGTCCCGACGGCAAAACTATTGCTACTGCTACCGCTGCTGAGGACAAGGCAAGCGGGAAGAAAAAGGCTTTTGAAATTACCGGAGAAAAGAGAGTTTACCTGTGGCAATTTAACGGTTCATCTGCGAAAATTATGAAAACTATCGACCACCGGGACAGCGTTAAAAATGTTAGTTTCAGTCCCGACGGTAAGACTATTGCTGCTGCTTGCGCTGACAAAAAAGTTTACTTGTGGGGGTTTGATGGAAAGGTGGCGAATTTAACTGAAAAACTCGACCACAGCGATACTGTAGAAAGCGTGAGTTTTAGTCCAGACGGCAAGTTGATTGCGGCGGCGAGTGGGGGAAATACTGTTAAGCTGTGGGATTTTGACGGCAAGAAGGCGCTGCTATCGAAGACTTTGGAGTCGAGCGATCGCGTGTTGAGCGTTACTTTTAGTTCTGACAGCAAAACTCTGGCTTTTGCTAGTAGGGATAGGACTGTAATTCTCTTGCCTGTGGCGAATTTGGAACTGAATAATATCATTGCTCGCAGTTGCGAGTGGTTGGGAGATTATTTGCAGAATGACTCGAATGTTGCTGAGGGCGATCGGCTGCTTTGTCTTGGGTTTGGCAAGCAGGCGTTAAATAAGAGGAAGTAAACCTGGTTGGTAGTGAGGACTTCAGTTTTCTCTCTGCCTGTGCATGAGGATTAAAGTCCTTACTGCTAACCTATTCTTGAAGAGAAATTAAAACATCTATCTGTTGAGTAGTTTTTTCTGTTGTAAATTTGCGGTAAAATTCAAGTAATAAATTTAACTCCTCTGGCGGTTCCCCCGCCGAGTCAATAGAATTTACTCGGTATGCGGCAGAATTGTATTGTACAGTGCGCTCAAAAAAATCGCTTTGAAAAACAACAAAATTCTTGCCTTCAAAATTTTTATTTCATTCTGCCGAATGCCTTGTACTCCGGCTGCATTTCTTCAACTAATCCGCAATTCAAACAAAAGGTAAACCACATGGATGTCAACTCCCAAAATGCCCAACCAATCCCGCCATTCAACGAGACAAACGAGGAAACACCAGAGATAGGTGGCGGTTTGCCCGTAATAGAATATTGGGCAAAACATACATTGTCCCCGGAAGGGCCGAAACTTTGGAAAACTTTGCTGCACAAAAGTGCTTGTTTGTCCTGTTCTTGGGGCACTGGCGGGCAGAAAGGAGGTTTTACAAATGAAGAGGGCGAAAAACTTCAGCGCTGCATGAAAAGCGTTGAAGCAATCTCCGCTGAAATCAAGCCGGCTATCTCAACTCAATTTTTTGAAAAGAAGAGTATTGCTGAACTCCAGCAATTAACTTCAATGGAAGCAGACAGGCTGGGAAGGCTGAGTTTTCCGATGATTTTGCGGGCGGGTTCATCTCATTACGATCGCATTTCTTGGGAAGAAGTTTATCAAATTGCCGAAGCTGCTTTTCGCAAAACCCCGGAACGAGTAGCATCTTACAGTTCCGGCCGCTCTTCCAACGAAGCGGCTTTTCTGCTGCAATTGATGATGAGAGCGATGGGTTCCAATAACTTAGCAGATTGTTCCGATCTCTGCCACGCTCCCTCGACAACTGGCTTAAGCGAAATGTTTGCCACTCGCACCTCCATAGTGAGTCTAGAAAACTTAAAGCAAGCAGATTGCGTCGTACTCGCAGGTGCGAATTCTGCCTACAACCATCCCCGCTTCATGAACGAATTAATTAAAATTCGCGACAAAGGCGGTAAAATCATTGTAATCAACCCGGTGATGGAAATCGGGTTAGTCAAGTTTGGTTCTCCCGCATTTCCCGTCAAGTCGCTCATCCCCGGTTCCGATATTTCCTCCTTATACTTGCAACCAATTCCCGGCAGCGATACGGCGCTATTTGTCGGTATTCAAAAGTCTATAATCGAACAAGGACTCCTGGACAAAAAATACTTACAAGCGTATACAGAAGGTTGGGAAGCAGTAGTCCAGCACGCCCGCGAAATCGATTGGGAAACTATTACTAAAACCTGCGGAGTTTCCCAAGCCGAAATTGAGGAGGCAGCCAAAATTATCGGCACGTCCCAGCGGGTTGTATTCGGTTGGGCGATGGGAATTACCCAACACGATAACGGTGTAGATAACGTTTTCAGCATTGCCAATACTGCTTTAATGACAGGAAATGTCGCCAAAGAAGGGGCGGGATTAATGCCCGTCAGAGGACACTCAAACGTCCAAGGATTCGGCTCTATGGGCGTCACTGTGAAGCTGAAAAAAGAAATTCAGGCCGCTCTCGAAAAGTTGTTAGGGCGTCCCCTCAGCCGCGTTAAGGGTTACGAAACTCGATCGCTCATTGAAGCAGCAGATGCAGGCAAAGTCGATACACTGATTTGTCTGGGCGGTAATTTGTATGGGGCGAATCCAGATTCAACGCAGGCAAAACGCGCTTTAAGCAATGTTGAAACCGTTATTTACCTTGCAACCAAACCGAATTTAGGGCATTTTCACGGATTGGCAAAGCACAATACAATTGTGATTCCTGTACTGAATCGCTTTGAAAATCCCCACAAAACAACGGTGGAATCGGGGAATAACTTTGTGCGTTTAAATGATGAGGGTGAAACTCATCTCACTAATTCGGATTTGATTCCTGAAGTAAATTTTTTAACAGAATTAGCGAGCCGAATTCACGGTACTTATCCGGTAGATTGGCGCCAACTTCAGGACACCCGCTACGTTCGGCAATTGATTGCTAAAACCATTCCTGGGTTTGAAAAAATGGCAACAATCGATGAAACAAAAGAGGAATTTACCATCGGCGGTCGCATTTTTACGGAACCTAAATTCCCTACTGCTTCTGAGAAAGCGAAGATGTTTGTCGCGCCTTTACCTAAGCTGAGATTACCGGAAGCGAAAGAGTTTGGAGGATCGAAATCAACACAGGGTATTGTTGTGGCATTGATGACGGGACGCAGCTATTCTCAGCACAATACTGTGGTTTACAAAATTGATGACAAGTACCGGGGAATGCCGCACCGCAACTGCATTTTGATGAATCGTGCGGATGCAGAAAGCACGGGTTTTCAAGAACATCAGCGGGTTACGGTGCAGGGAAATGTCGGGAAAATGGAAAATGTCGAGGTGATTTATGGGGCGGTTCGTGAGGGTGCTGCTTTGATGTTTTATCCTGAAGTTAATGTAATTTTTCACCCGGAGATTGAAAAGCGATCGGGTACGCCTGCTTACAAGCGCGTACCTGCTTTTGTATACGCGGAAGCTCGGCAACGGATGTAAGGGAAGTAACGGATGTTATGATTAGCTCTGCCTTATTTCTTCTTCCTTCTTTCTTCTATAACTCACATTGTGGATGATTTTTAAGAACAGGCAAGATGCCTGTTCCACAACGAGTTAATTTTTTGTGGGGTGGGCCTCTTGCCTGCCCATATGCAAGTCTTAATTAACTCTTAATTTGCCAAGTTCTACCGCGCCAAGTCCATCCCCAATCGGTTTCAGTTTTAATCGCAGAACCAATCGCCATCGCGGCCACTAACGCACCTCCCAAACCTCCTAACCACCAGTATTTCGTCGGACAGTCACAAATCTCAGCACCCAAGCGGCGCAAAGTGTAATGCTGCCAAATTACGATTACGGATAAACAGATAGTTAACAAGGTAATTGGTTGGTTAGTCGCGGCTGACCTGCTAATATTTTAAGCCGGAGGTCGTTGAGAGGCTGTTGCAGGGTTGGCCCGATCGCTAACGTGTCGTCTGTCGAGCGATCGTCTACAATTAAAACCTCTAAGTTTTCCACAGACAACGGTGTACTCTCCAAAATGGCGATCGCGCAATCCCGAATATTCTCTGCCTCGTTGTATGCTGGTACGATTACCGAAACTTTAGGGAACTGCGCGGCGGACTCCGGTGACAGCTTAGCCAAACTTCTGTCGGTTCGAGGCGCATTTTCGACTGATCGGCGCAAATTCTTAGTGTAAGCTCTACTTACAATGAGAGAAAAAATTAGCAGGGTTAACAATATCAAAGCGAACTGACCTCAAAATTTCGGTACACGATTTGTCTCCCTAAATATTAAAAAATATTAAAACAAAAAGCTAGTCGATCGCCCGAAAAGTTATTTTGACCGCCTCTTTTGCTATAATTTGTGAGCATCTTTCGGCTCGCCCGCAGCGAGGGGCAAGACCCCTCACCCATACAGCGACCGAAAAGCCGAGGATAGATATCAGTTTTCAGAGGATATTGCAATGGGCGAATTTTTTACAGTCGATGTGTTTGCGAACACGATAGCGGTACTCGGCGCTTTGGGTTTTTTCTTTTTGGGATATCAAGCTTTGCAGATGTTGAAAAAATAAAGTATGTCAGAAATGAGATGTTGCACCATTGTCAAGAACGGGCAAGATGCCCGTTCCACAAAGAATGATTTTTCTTGTGGAACAGTCATCTTGCCTGTTCCTAAACAAGTATTTGAGAAGGGTGCAATATCTCACTTAGAAGTCAGAAGTCAGAAGTCAGAAGGAAAGAAGTCAGAAGGAAAGAAGTCAGAGGGAAGAAGTCCGATGGAAGTCGGAATAAGGAAAGAAAGAAGAAAGAAAGAAAAAACTATTACGAATACCCAATGCCCTGTTTTGCCAATGCCCAATGCCCTGTTTTGCCAATGCCCAGGAACACCGAATTTACCTGAAAAAGGCTATACAACTGACTCAACATTGCAACTGTTTCTTGCGAAAATCAACCAAAAAAAGGCTGCGTTATTATCATGGTGAGCCAACTTTTAGATGGACGCTATCAAATCATTGAAGTCATAGAAACAGGAGAATTTGGACAAACCTATCTGGCCAAAGATATTCGCCGTCCGGGAGAACCGCAGTGCTTTGTCAAGCACCTGCGTCCCGGTACCACCGAACCGAAATTAATTAATACTACGCGCCGTCTTTTTCAAAAAGAAGCAGAAGTTCTAGAAAGGCTCGGTCAACACGACCAAATTCCTCAGCTATTCGCTTATTTTGAGGAAAATGAAGAATTTTTCTTAGTTGAATCCTTTGTTGCGGGCCACTCGCTATCAACCGAGATTGTACCCGGAAAACCTCTAACAGAAGAAAAAATGATTCCTTTGCTCAAGGAACTGTTAGAAATTTTAGTGTTTGTACACGGACAGGGAGTAATTCACCGAGATATTAAACCAGCGAATTTAATCCGCCGCTATTCAGACAACAAGTTAGTTTTGATCGACTTTGGCTCGGTGAAAGAAATTCACATCGCTCAAAGACAAGCGCCGGTAACTGTGCGGATTGGCACGCTGGAATATATGCCGATCGAACAATTTCAATACAACCCGCAACTCAACAGCGATATCTACGCTTTGGGAATGATTGGCATCCAAGCAATGACGGGTTTGCCGGCTTACGATTTGCCGAAACTGCGGGATTTGAAAAATTCTAATAAAGGCGAAATTGTTTGGCGGCACTTAGCCACGTGTTCCCAAGCGCTGGCCGATGTTTTGGATAATATGGTGCGCTACGATTTTCGGGAGAGATACCAGTCGGCGGCGGAAGCTTTAGCCGATTTGAGGAAAATTGGCGATCGCTCGCGGGCGCGGATTCCCAAGCTAACAATATATCGCGAAGAAGTTGATCGGCGCAGCAGCAGCCGGGGTGATATTACAGTCGTCGGTCGGAGAATATTAGATGAACTGCGCGTCAGTTTGGAATTGCTGCCAGAAGAAGCAGAGGCGATCGAAGATGAGGTATTAAACCCTTACCGCAAATACAGAGAAAAAGGCGAACGCTACGAACAATCACTGCAAGAAGCAATGCAGCAAGAATATCCCTTTTCTCTGGAAACTCGCGACGAATTAAAACGCTTGCAGCAAGTTTTAGGGCTTACCGACGAAGATGCCGCAAAAATCGAAGAATTAGTCATTCCTAAATCTTTATTTGCTAAATTGTACAAGGCGATATCCACAGTTTTGGAGGGGCACCGTAACCCCAATCTGCCACCAGCGAGTAGCGCCCCTCAACTCGAATTGCAGGCAAGTCCGGCGGTATCCTCGCAGGTAAATCTGAACGGAAAAACCGATTTCTTGATCGCCAGCCCAGCAGCACTTGTCCCCAAAGAAACTCGCAAATTCAATCCTTATCTTGCCGGGGCAACAATTGCGGCTATCTTAGCTGCGATCGGCGGAATTTACGGATATCTCAAATGGCAAGAATGGCAGCAGCGAGCCCAGAAAGAATCCCAAGAGCTCAATCAAATTGAAGCGCTTTATAAAGCCAGCAATTATGAAGACTGCATCAGCCAAATACCAACAATTGCCAACACTTCCAGCAGCTATTCGTCCGCTCAGAAGTTACAGGAACAGTGCCAATCAGCTCTCCAGTGGAAGAACGCCAAAGTCAAAAATTTCGCTCAGCATTCAGATGCCGTTGGGTCTGTTGCTTTCAGTCCAGACGGCTTAATGTTAGCCAGCGGTTCTAAAGACAAAACCATCCAAATTTGGGATTTAGCTACAGGCAAGTCGATCCGCACTTTTCCAGGAGATTCCTCCACTATTTGGTCGGTTGCTTTTGACTCAAACGGTACGAAACTGGCGACTGGAACCGGTTTTTGGCGAGTCATGCTGTGGGATTTAAAAACAGGGCAAGTGATTCGCAGTCTCGACCACACTGCTTCTGTTTGGTCTGTCGCTCTCAGCCCGGACGGACAGCTTGTCGCTAGCGGTAGCGGAGACAAAACTACAAAGATTTCGGAGGCAGCAACTGGCCGTTTGATTCAGAGTTTTCCAGACCATACAGATTTTGTTTATTCTGTTGCTTTCACTCCAGATGGAAAAAGTTTGGTTAGCGCTTCAAAGGATAAAAAAATTACAGTTGTGGATGTCGCAACAGGGGCGTTGCTCAAAACTATTGAGGGACACGGCGACCCGGTGAGGTCGGTTGCTGTTAGCCCAGATGGCAAGACAATAGTTAGTGGTTCCTACGATGAAAGTATTAAAATCTGGAATATCGAAACCGGAGATTTAATTCGCTCTATCCAGGGACATTCTGACGATATTGTCTCGGTTGCTATCAGTCCGGACGGGAAGTTTATTGCGAGCGGGAGCAAGGATAAAACTATTAAAATTTGGGATTTTGCTACCGGAGAATTGCTGAATACTTTGACAGGACATTCCGATGAAGTTTATGTGGTAACTTTTAGTCCCGACGGCAAAACTATTGCTAGCGGTTCTAAAGACAATACTATTAAGTTGTGGCTGAGGTAATACGATTTTAGATTTTAGATGGAATGACTTACTGCATAATGGTGGGGGACTTGCCTACAGTTGCATTTTTTTGAGGAACTGATATCATTAGTCATTGGTCATTTAATTGCTATAATTCAGCTCGTTTTTTAAGGTTGGGGGAAAGTGCCAATAAGGCGTTTCTAATTCCTCCTTAGTTGGATAATTTTCAGTTGACTTCTCTCGGATTTGAAAAAAGTAGTAGAGGTTAGCCACAGTTAAATCGGATATTTCTTGCCAATTCGAGGCAGCTAAACCTTGATAGCCAGTAGCGATCGCCTGCTGGTTGACATAAAGTTCGTATCTCCGGCGGATTTCCGGCGACACAGCGAAGGTTAGCTGGTCGCGCAAGGATAGAAAGTGAGACTTTTGCTTTAAACTTTCATAAAGTGAAGGTTCCGCCGCTAATACCGCGAATGTAGTATACACGCTGCTTTTTAAACTTTCGCCGGTGAGTTTATCTAAACTAGCTAACTGGTGCTGCTCTTTTGGAGACAAAGTTTGCATCCAATCAACCTCATTTTGCCAAAATTCTATTACACTTAAATCATGACCCAGAATTCTAGTAACTTCGGGAAATAAAAAATCTAGTTCTGGTTCGGATTGACATCCTTTAACAACAGTTAGAAGATTTTGACAAATTTTTGATTGGAGTTCCCGCAGGCGATCGCTCACCATATCGTAGGCGCGCTGCAAGTGAAACGTAACGCCGATCGCCTGCTCGATCGCCCAAACACATTCCATTTGCCTGAGCTGTCCGGCAGAACACAGCCCCTCCAACAAACTAGGATTATCATAAATTTTTAAAGCCTCAAACAGCATATCCCGCCCGCTATTAATTTCGTAATTCCGAAGTTTAATATCTGGCACTGTTAGGGCTGACTGACAGCGTTTAATAGCTTTAGAAAAAATCTCGTAACCGTTAACCAGTTTCTGGCGGTGCATTTCAAAACTAGAGTCGTGAGCCACCTTAAAAATCTGCTGGATTACCTCTACTCCCCTATCTTTGAGTATGTGTCTGAGATCGATAAACCCGTCTTTAATTTTTAGCTTCTGGTGCTTTGCCTCTTCTCGGATTTTTAATACTTGGTTGAGGTTTACTGCGGACAAAACTGTGTTCGATACAGTGCCAATACCAATGACAGCAGCAGTCGCTTGCATCACTGCCAAATTAATTTTCAGACAGTTAAGCATTCTGTATGTTTTTTGAAACCCCTGATGAGTTTGAGCCACCTGCAACGGCGCCAGTGTCACGTACACGGGAGCTACCAGCGGCTGTATGGGGCCACCTCCGGCTAACTGTGCGAGCAATCCTATAACTCCGCGCGAGGATAGAGTTTCACTTCTTGATTGATAAAAGATTTTTGCAAGCTCCACAAACTCCCCTGTCAGCGGATCTCTAGCTGCCGGGAGCAATTTTCCTGTTTTGGCAGCAGGCTGTACAAGGTTGCCACTATTGAGTCGCGCCTGAGTTGCAGGGGTGAATATATAATCCATGTTCTGGCTCAGTTTCCATTCAAAAAGGCAGATGTTGTGTATTGTATGCTGTTTAGGGAAACGAGAGATGAAGACAGATGAATGAGTATCTCAAGGCATTCCAGGCTATTACCCTGTTTAGCGATCGATTGTTGGCAGACGAATATCAATCCGTGGAGATTAAACAGTCAGCTACCCAACTCAGTTTAGATGTGGAACCTTGTATTGACGAAATTAAGCAATCTGCCATCAGACTCAAGGGGCTACTTCAGGTATGTTTCAAAGATGTATCTCAAGCTGAGGATGTCTGGAATAGCAAGCCGAGAATTGCTGGAGCATCGCCTGTTGATGTCTGGGAGCAAATTGGCGAACTAAGCGGATGCGATGTGAGAATTCGCAGTTTAGGAAAACAGGGCAAATATGATGCTGTTGTTAAAGTTCGCCAATCTTGGAGCGACAAGGCGACCAAGTTAAAAAATCAGTGGTTTTTGTGGGATAAAAACCCTCCAGTCTTTCAAAGAGATACTATTGGTTCTTTTGAAAAAGATACTTTGCACAAAGAGTTGCGGAATGAAGTTGATGTCCAAGCCGAGCGAGTGATTTTAATTATGGAGAATGAACTTAGTTTAATTTTTAAAGAATTACAATCTATTGATATAGAAAAAATTGAACTTTGTATTGAATGCTTCGACCTAAAAAATCAGTCTAAATTTAGAGAGCGACTACAATCAATAGGCGGGGAGATTGTATCGAAGTTTACGGAGCCACTAAAATATTTGCCGGAGCCTTATATGAAGACTTTTAAAGAAACGCTGAAAGAACCTGTAGAAAATCTGGTTCATAAAAGCAATATGGGAATCAGTGTAGTTGATTTTGAAGAGTGCTGTAAAGTGATTGGGTTAATCCTGGAAAATGTGATTTTAGCAATTTTTGAGGAGCGCCTGAAACTGGCAATTCAAACAGTTGAAAAAGCGATTAAATTCTACAATAATTTTTTAGAGAAGCAGGCGCGGTATCAGAAAGAGACGCCGGAACAGCGAGCGGCGGAAAAAGATTGGATCGAATGCCAGCGGCAGCAACTCAGGGAAGTTCAGCAGTATATTGATGCAGTCATTAGTCATTAGTCACTGGTTATTGGTTAGTAGTTATTGGTTATTGTTTATTGGTTATTAGAACGAACAACTAACAATTAACAAATAACCACTGACCACTAAAAACAGTCAACAGTCAACAGTCAGCAGTCAACAGTCAACAGTCAACTGATTATTGATATTGACCGCTGATTTCGTAAACGATCGCGCCCAAAGACGCTAAGCTAGCTAAAATTAGCATTCCTGCCGGCATGAATTTTTGAGTTTTAATCAGGCGCACAATAAAGACTATTACTAAAACAGCGGAGATGGCTGCTGCTAATGTTAAACCCCAACTTTGTCCCATAAGCTGGGCGGTGCCGGCAAAAATTAGCAGCGAACCGCTAATCAAGCCCGAAATCAGCGAGGCTTGGCTTTTGGCCTTGATATAACCCATGATGCCGCCAACCAGTGTTAAAATGCCGTAGCCGATCGCCGCTGCTGTACCTAAATTCATTTTTAATCCTCCCGATTTCACTCTTTGCATCTAAATTTATACAGCGCGGCCTGCAATTAGTGTCACGAATTGTTAGAAAATTTATTAAAGCCAGTCAGGATATGTAACTGTTATACTATTGCCATTATGTCAGCCCTAACTTCTGCTGCGATCGCCCAAATCCGTTACCTCCAGCGCCAAGCGGCATCCCTGCTGCTGTATCAATCAGTTCTCAAAAGCCCCGCAAGTCAAGCTTTTCTCGATTTACTGCAAGCCCTTCACCACAGCGAAGTCAGCGGTTTGGAATGTCAGGTAGCTTACGGGAACTGGTTCAAAGTTCAGGCTGCTAAAAATTTAAGCTGGAAAGATTCTCTGATTTCCGAAATTCTCAAAGACGAAAACCCCTTTTCTCGCCGAGCACAGCAAACAGATTTTGCAAGTTTGCCCCCCGCTTTGGTGGAGGCCGCCCGACATGATTTACAAGTGCTGCAAAATATTTACGAATGCAGCAGCGAACAGTTGAGCAAGTGGGTGCGGGTAGCGGGTCAACTTGACGCAGTGCCTCCGATTTGGTATTCAGAAACTGTAGCAGAACCGGGAGATTTGCCGCTGCACGGGAAACTAGAAAAATGGTCGAGCGCGGCAGAATCTTTGGCAGTTTATTACCGACAGTTTGGCACGGGTTTGTTTGCCGAACATCGCGCTTTTAGGTGGCGGGGAGGGCAGTTTGCAAGTATTTCACATCCCGATGGCATAACTTTAAAAGAGTTGGTTTGCTGCGATTGGCAGCGGGATGCTCTGGTGAAAAATACGGAGTTTTTGCTAGCAGGTTATCCGGCTTTGCACGTCTTGCTGTACGGCAGCCGCGGTTCGGGCAAGTCTTCTTTGGTGAAGTCGCTGTTAAATGAGTTTGGATCTCGCAACCTGCGCTTGATTGAAGTATCTAAATCGGATTTGCAAGATTTGCCGCTAATTGTCGAGCAGTTGCGGGGAGTTCCTCAAAAGTTTATTATTTTTGTAGACGACCTTTCTTTTGAGGAAGATGACGATGCTTTTAAAGCTCTGAAAGTTGTCTTAGAAGGAAATGTCACTGCTCGCTCTCAAAATGTGGTAGTTTACGCAACATCTAACCGCAGGCATTTAATTCGAGAGTTTTTTGACGACAGGCCTCGCCCCCGCGATGGAGATGAAGTTCACGCTTGGGATACTGTGCAGGAAAAACTTTCATTTAGCGATAGATTTGGCTTGACTTTAACTTTTGAACCGGCCGATCAAAACACATATTTAACAATTGTCCGACATCTGGCAGAACTTGCAGGAATCAAACTCGCTCCCGATGATTTGGAACACCGCGCTAAAGAATGGGCAACTCGTCGCAACGGGCGATCGGGCAGGACTGCGCGGCAGTTTGTTGATTTCCTGAAAGCAGAGTTAGCCCTTTTTGACAAATAGATGGTCTGCGATCGAGGGCGGGTTTTAGCCGATATATGGGAAGGCAATTCAGGATAGAAATTAACCCGCCCTTACAGCACCCAAGGGCGAAATAAAAATTCTTAATTTTTTCATAATTTTATTGATAACAACTAACTAACAAAATTTGATATAATTATCAAAATCTCCCAAGAAACCTCCAGAGCCAGAACCAATCCTGACTCCATAAATCGACCACTAAATAATGAGGAAAGTATCATGGGTTTATTTGATAAAGTATCGCAGACTCGCCAAGAAACGGACGTAACGTTAGGACCGGCCGAAGCATTTGCTGCGATCGCGCTAATTGCCGTAGCAGCCGACGGCTACATCAATGACAGCGAAAGTAAAGCGATTAGCATGACACTATCTCGGATGCAACTGTTCCGCAGCTATCCGGATGACGTGATGAGAAAAATGCTCGATCGCCTGCTGATGATTCTGCAACGGCAAGGAGTTGAGGTACTGTTTAATGCTGCTTTGGCAACGCTTCCCGACGAACTTAAAGAAACAGTTTTTGCTGTCACAACTGATATCGCTTTAGCAGATGGCGAGGTTTCAGAAGAAGAAGAACAACTTTTGAACGATCTTTACAGTGCATTGGGGCTTTCCGAAGATATTGCCCTCAAGATTATAGACGTGATGTTGATTAAGAACAAAGGTTAAGAAAGAACGGGGAAGAGTAAGGAGGGCGAATTTTACAACATAAAAAATTAGCGCCTACTTACTTAGCTGACAACTTCTCCAAAAGTGCGGTTTTACCGATATGATGGTTGGTAAAATTGCGATCAAATTTGCGATCGCCGTTACTACCTCAAATGCCTTTCACTTACATTCGCACTGTTCGCTTTCAAGATACCGATGCTGCTGGAGTCGTTTACTTTGCTAACGTTTTGGCGATGTGCCACGAAGCTTACGAGGCATCTCTAGCAGCATCGGGAATCAATCTCAAAGCATTTTTCAGCAATCCCGAGGTTGCCTTTCCCATAATTCATGCTAGTGTAGATTTTTATCGCCCAATGTTTGCGGGCGATCGGCTGACGATTCAATTGACGCCCAAACAAGTTGCTGGCGATGAATTTGAAATTACCTATCAAGTATTTTCTGGGGAAGTTGCAGGAAGAAGCGCGGCGAAAGCTATTACTAAGCACGTCTGCATCAATGCAGTTAGCCGAGAGCGAAAACAGCTATCTGAAAACTTGATGCAGTGGATGAGGAAATTTGAGATTGAGATTTCCGATTAGTTCTATCTTTAAATAATAGCAGGGTATGACCGTCAAATTTCTGTTTTGTTGATATTATTTCTGACTTTTTGATATTATGTCAAATCGCAATTATGCCATTGTGGGCACAGGAGCTTTAGGCGGATTCTACGGTGCTAGACTGCAACAAGCAGGTTTAGAAGTCAATTTTTTGCTACGCAGCGATTACGATCAGGTCAGAAAACACGGTTTGATTGTCGAGTCTCCCGAAGGCGACTTCACCCTCCCCCACGTCCGCGCCTACCACAACACGCATAAAATGCCTAAGTGCGACGTAGTAATTGTAGCGCTGAAAACAACTCAAAATCACTTGTTGCCCCAAATTTTGCCTCCTTTATTAAAGGATAACGGGGCGGTTTTAGTATTGCAAAACGGATTGAATGTCGAACCGGAAGTAGCTAAAATTGTTGGTGCAGAACGAGTAGTTGGCGGGCTGTGTTTTCTCTGCTCTTATAAAGTTGGGCCCGGTCACATCTGCCACCTCGATTACGGCACTATCACCCTGGGAGAATATGCCCAGGACTACAAAGCAATTGGTATTACTGATAGATTGCACCAAATTGCTAAGGATTTTAAACGTGCTCAGATTCCTATTAAAATGAGCGAAGATTTGCTATTGTCAAGGTGGAAAAAGCTGGTTTGGAATATTCCTTATAATGGGCTGTCTGTAGTGTTGGATGCGAGAACGGACGAACTGATGGCTAATCCCGATACTCTGATTTTAGTCAAGGAAATGATGGGGGAAGTGGTAGCGGGAGCCAAAAGTTGCGATCGCATTATTCCCGATGACTTTATCCCACAGATGCTCGAACATACTCAGAAAATGAAGCCTTACCGCACCAGCATGAAAATCGATTATGATGAATCGCGGCCCCTGGAAGTTGAGGCGATTTTTGGTAATCCGATACGGGTGGCGCAGCAAGCAGGTATTAAGTTGCCCCAAATAGAGGTAGTTTACCGAATGTTGAAGTTTGTGGACGTTCAAAAGCAAGAAGCAGAGAGGACGAGAAAGCTGTTAGGTTTGCAGTAATATCTCTTCGTCGGCTGAGGCAGACTTCGTTTGTGTAGGATGGGTTTCAACCGCCGAATCTCTCATATTTTATAGCAATTTCTTGCAATTGTTCTCGATTGACTTTGCCTTGAGAATTGCGCGGCAATTGTTCGACGACTACCCAATATTTCGGCCGCTTAAACTTGCTCAACATATATTCTATTGCCGCTTGCAGATGTTTGACAGTAACTTCGGAATTAGCGGGAACGTAGATAGCCGTAACGACTTGACCCCAATCTTTGTCTGGCAAGCCAATTACAGCAATATCCGCAACTAAATTAGTCGATCGCACAACGGCTTCAACTTCCGCCGGAAATACATTTTCTCCGCCTGTGATAATTTTGTCGCTGCTGCGTCCGACGATATTTAAGTAGTTATTTTTATCAAAAAATCCCAAATCGTCTAATTGGAAATATTCGCTATCGCAAAAATTTTTAGGATAATAACCCAACGCCAAAGATTTAGCATTTACCGTAATATTTCCGATTTGATTATCGCACAAAATCTCGCCATTAGCACTGCGAATAGTTATTTTAGCGTGCGGTAAGATTTTACCGGAACTGTTATTGCCAGCGAGAAAATCTTGGGGTTTTAGTGTAGCAATTTGCGAGGCAGTTTCGGTCATGCCATAACTGGGCGCTAATTTGATGTGATAGTTTCTAGCTGTTTCTAAAAGTTCCGGCCAAGCGGGAGCACCGCCCAAAAGTACGGCACGAAACCGTCCCAGCCAATTAGCTGTATCTGGGTTTTGCAGCAGCCGTTGCAGTTGAGTTGGAACTAAAGAAATGAAAAATTCTTCGGGTTCGATATCGCATTTTTTGCCTGCTTCCAGTGCTTTGAACGACCAAATTTCCAGTTTTCCAGCAGTGGTAAACGATCGCATGAATTGCATTAAACCGCTGACGTGGTATAATGGCAAAACGCAGAAAGAGTTGATTTTGTCAACTTGAAAATATTGTTGAAAGCCTTGTACTGATGCGGTTAGTGTTTCCCAAGTGTGGATGGCAAAACGGATTTTTCCTGAAGAACCGCCGGTGGGAATCATAATCGTATCAGAACCGCTTTTAGTCGGCGAATGGAATTGGGGCGAATTCCATTCGCGGCTATACAAAGGAAGTCCGCCTTCGCGGACTGGGATATGGGGAGTGGTGGGAAGCGGGTATTGTCCCCAAATTAAGTCGGGTTGGACTAAATCAAAGACTTGTTGCCATTCTGGTTTTACCCAGTTGGGATTGCACAGAAAAATCGGGCATTTGGCGGCGCGGGCGGCGATGAAACTGGCAAGAAATTGCACGGGTTCGGGTTCTGCGAGGCAAATTTTTGGGGGTGTTTTTTGTGGGGGATTTTGGGTGATTTCTTGAAATAGCCGATCGACAATTCGGGAAAATTCGCGATTGTCACAACCGATGAGCCAATTATCAGGCAAGCCAGATGCGATATCCCGGATATTTACTGTTAGATTTGTTGCCATAGATGCTTTCACCAAGTTTATCGATTCAAAACAATTACCTAACCCGCTTGATTTAGTCCAGGGAGTAATCTAAAATCTAAAATCTAAAATCTAAAATCGCATGATTGTCATCGAACCAGCAATCGGTGCCGAAGCCGAGTGCTCTCTTATTTAAAGACAATTGTGTTGCTAAATTTAATGCTGCTTGTCTGCCGATTTGGGTTTCAAATACTGATGAGAAAACAGCGTCTATATTGTGAGTTTGACAAAATTTTCGCAGTTGGGATGGGGAACCGCATATCGCAGGTTTAATGACGAAAATGCCCCGCCAGCCTTGGCTGTAGCACTCTTGGATGCGATCGAGGTTGGCGGCAGATTCGTCTAGGGCGATCGGAGTTGCATAAAGAGTATTCAATTCTACCATTTCTTGAAACTGTGTTACGGGCAGCGGCTGTTCCAAAAATTCAATGTCTGCGGAAAAGTCGGGAGTTGCTTTTACCTTGTCGCAAGCTTCCAGCCATGTTTTAGCCTGCGAGTAACTGAGTCCGCCGTTGGCATCTAACCGCAAAAATGCCGATTCTCGATCGCACAAATTGTGCATTAGTTGGATTAGCTGCTGAAAAATCTTTAATTCTTCCTCAATTGCAGCAACACCAATTTTCCATTTAAACGTCCGATATCCCTCTAACCAAAGCACTTGCAAAGCCTGCAAAGCTGTTTCACCGGCTGGCAATAAACCGCTGAACCGATTTTGCATTTTCTCCCCCTTTTGGGAAAAGTAAGTTAAATTTTCGCTTTTCTCGCCCCCTTGGCAAGGGGGGGCTGGGGGGGGTAAATTTTGCTCGTTTGATAGTGCTGACTCAAAGCCAAATTGACAAGCCGGCAATTCAGCGGAAATAGCAAAAATCATCTCTGATGAAATATTACCTGGCAACTGGTAACAAAAATCTAAAGCTTGCTCAAAGCTTTCGGAACCAAACCAACTCAAAGGGGCAATTTCTCCCCAACCAATTTGATTATTTTCGCCCACAAGTCGCAGGATAATTCCTGATCGAGTATCCCAGATGCCGTGACTTGTTTGCAAGGGACGCTTAAATTTTCGCTGATAAGTGCGAAACTCGAATTGATAAAGCATTAGTTTTTTAGTTAATCATAAAATTCTCTCACAACAGCGACAAACTTATCAAGATTTTCAAAATGGATATTATGACCAGCTTTTGGTACAATTTCCAGAGTAGCGGCAGGACACAAGCTGGCAATTTCGGTATTTATAGTTGTAAATTTATCATCATAAGCTCCCGCTAGCAAGAGGATGGGAATTTGATTTTGTGCGAGTTTTTCCCAGAGAGAGGGCTGGTTGCCGGTTCCCATATTGCGGAGGGATTTGGCTAATTCTAAGGGATTGTTTGCTAAGCGGCTTTCTAGGAGTTTGTCGAAGTGGGGAGAGTTTTTTAAAGATTTGAATAAAGGGGGATCGTACCAGTTTAATAAAAAATCTTTAATGTTGCTATTTTCCAGCTTTTGTGCTAGCTGTAAATCGGCTTCCCGGCGGTGCGATCGCTCTTTTTCTGTTTTCAATCCTGGCGAAGCTGACTCTAACACTACTTTCTCGAATCTTTCTGGAAAATGTAATGTCATGTAAAGTGCCAATCTACCGCCCATTGAATAGCCCAACAACAAACATTTGTCTATTTGTAAATCATCTAATAAGTGTATCAATGCTTGGGCTGTCTTTGATATATTGTAGCAACTTTCGTCGCCGCTGACTCTAGTTTTTCCGTGACCCGGAAGGTCAACTGCTAGACAGCAATAACTTTTAGAAAGTAAGGGAATGATCCTACTAAAGTCTTGACTGCTGCCCGTGAATCCATGCAAAAATAAAAGTGTCGGCTGATTCTTGTTGCCAGTTAAGGAATAGTGAAAGTTATAATTATTAAATTTGTCCATAGACAATTATACGATTCAATGTGAGGTACGGATTGCTGGATTAAAGAAGATTTTGAGAAGTCGCCCAACTCCACCAACTCCCTCAACTTAGCAAACCATACCTCTAATTTACCGGAATTTTTGATTAGCGGCTCTACAAAGCAAACCCCAACGCCAGCAGCAGTCCGCTCGAAAAATGCAGCGTAACTGCGATAAACTTAGAGTTGCTGACCTTGACCGGTTGGTTGTGATAGTCTGTGACATGGCGGCAAAGGTCGATCGCAAATGGCAAACTCCCAAAAATCAACAGCGTCCAAATTGGGAACATTCCCAAAGCCACAAATACCACAGTCAAAACATAAATGCTGCCGCACAACCACTGCAACAACTGGGCACCTTTTTTCGTACCGAGTCGAACAATTGGGGATTTTTTACCCGCCGCCAAATCGTCCTCAACTTGGTGAAAATGAGAACAAAATAAAATGATACTCGTTGTAATTCCCACGATTGCCGAAGCCGCTAAATTAGTGGCAGACCAAGTTTGAGTTTGACTGTAATAAGCAGCGGCAAAGGCTAGCGGCCCGAAGGTGAAAAAGCAAATAATTTCCCCCAAACCTTGATAGCCAAGACGAAACGGAGGCCCTTGATAAGTGTAGCCGAGAGCACAGCACAAAACTACCAGCAAAATTACTGTTGGGTCTTTTTGCCACCAGCTTATGGCGCAGATTCCTGACACTCCAACTGCTAAAAACAGATTGGCTAGCCCGAAAATTAAAGCTTTATTTCCGGTTAAGTTAACTAGAGAATGCGCTTTGTTTTTATCGATGCCTGTTTCTGAGTCAAATACATCATTGCTGAGATTCAACCATGCTATAATCAAAATGGCTGACATTAAAAATGTCGAAAAAATTGACGAATTAATCGTTTGAGTTTCCGCAAAAGCAATTGCAGTTCCAACTGAAATAGGAACCACCGCAACGCTGTACATGGGCGGCTTGATTGCCGCCAGCCACAATTTACTATTTGAACGTTCAATTAACTTTGTTGTCATTACACAAACTTGATTCAATTGATAGCAGCGTAGTAATTTTACAATTTTATTGGTGAAGAAACTCTACTCTGTATCTGGTTGAGTGCGCGGGGGGCATCCGTTGAGAGGCTTTGCGGGCGATCGCACGCCCGGTAATGCCCGTCTGTAAACCTCTGCGGGGTCGATCGCATGAGAGTCGAGATTGAGTCGCTCAATCTTAAAGTTTTATGTCTAAATGTTTCGATTGATCGCGCGTTGGCGAAGCCCTCCAAGAGGATCGTCTGTTTTTTGCCCCAAGCGAGCCCAAACTTTCCGGGAAACTCGAAAGGTCATGTTTTGCGATCGCCCTCCCGTGCTTAGATCGAAATAGGGGTTCTAGCGGGACAAAACCGCACTCTTTCTGACAAATCTGCTATTCTCGCTTTCATGACAGTAATACCGCACCGCGCTAATCTTTTACAAGACCGCAATCAACTGCATCAGTTTCTGTTAGATTGCCAGCAGTCTTTAACGGAAAAAGATCAAACAAAGATAGTTAGTATTTCTCAGGAGATTGCCCCCGTCGATCCGCTAGTTGTACTTCAAGAAATTTCCGAACCTTGCCAGCGGCACTTTTACTTTGAAAAAAGAGACCCGATTTCAGGCAATAGTTTTGCGATCGCCGCCCTAGATTCGACTATCCATCTAACAGTAGCCGGAAGCGATCGATTTACCCTCGCTCAAAATTTTATTCAATCTTGTCTTGCCCGAACAATTACCATCGGTACAGAACGCTTGCCCTTCAGCGGGCCGCACTTTTTTTGTAGCTTTGCTTTTTTTGATGAGAATGTGACCACCAATTCTTACTTTCCCCCTGGCACCGTATTTTTACCAAAATGGCAGATTACTCGCCTGAAAGATAGCTGCATAATTGTTGCCAATGCCATCATAAACAGCGATCTAAATGTTAAGAGTATTACAGATAATATTTGGCAAAGTTTTTATAAAATTTCGTGTTCTCCTTACAAAAAAATCACTTCTATTAGAAACAGTTCCATATTTTTAAAACAAATTCCTGTGAATGATGCCACTCAATTTAAAACCTCCGTCAAGTCAGCTTTAGAATTAATCCACTCTCAATATTTCAGTAAAATTGTTTTATCCCAAGCAATAAATGTCATTTCCAAAACCCCTTTTAGTTTAATAGACTCCTTAAATAACTTGCGCCTTACTTATCCCGGTTGCTACGTATTTTCTACCAGTAACGGCAAAGGTCAAAATTTTATCGGTGCCAGTCCAGAACGCTTAATCAGCATCCACAAAAATGAGTTAGTAACAGATGCCTTAGCTGGTTCGGCACCGAGGGGGAAAAATGAAGCGGAAGATGCGAATTTAGGCAAAGGTTTACTCAACAGCGAAAAGGATATTCGAGAACATCGAGTTGTAATTGATTTTATAGTCGATCGCCTGTCGAGTCTCGGTATCAATCCCGAATTTTCCCCGGTTCCCAGGCTGCTGCAACTGTCAAACATTCAGCATTTGTGGACACCCATAAGGGCTAGAATTCCCCGTGATATTCATTTATTAAAAATTTTATCCCAACTGCATCCAACGCCAGCGGTGGCGGGCGTACCGAGAGATATTGCCCTACAGCAAATTCGCGGCTGCGAAAGCTGCGATCGCTCTTTGTACGCAGCACCCCTCGGCTGGATCGATCGCACCGGCAACGGCGAATTTGCCGTCGGCATTCGATCGGCTTTAATCGATGGCGATCGGGCTATACTTTATGCTGGTGCTGGTATTGTGGCGGGTTCCGAACCCGAAAAAGAACTAGCAGAAATTCAGCTCAAATTGCAGGCACTTTTAAATGCTTTAGTTTAATTCAGCTAATTTGCAGGATGTAGAGTTGTCTGGCTAATTGATTGAGTCTGTGTTAATGTTTAATTTTCACCTCCTCAAAATGTTCTACTATGGGAAAAGGATCGTAAAAATGGTGAAGCATTCTTTTCCACTCTTGATATTCAGCGGAATTCCTAAATCTAATGGTATGAGCTTCTAAATTTTCCCATCTCACCAATAATAGATATTTTCCTTGAACTTCTGTGCAGCGATGAAGTTCGTGAGATAAATATCCATCTATAGACGCTATCAGACTGGAGGCTTCTCTAAAAGCTATCTCAAAATCCCCCTCCCAGCCAGATTTGACATTAAGCACAACCGCCTCAAGAATCATAAAAATGTATCCTGACAATTATTTGAGTATAATATCCTAGCACAATACAGAGTTGAGCTACTCAGGTTTAGCAATGCCAATAGATTTTCGCAACACAAATACCGTCTGGGCTTCCGTATTAGCAGAAACTTTGCAGCGGTTGGGATTAACTACCGCCGTGATTTGTCCCGGTTCGCGATCGGCACCGCTAACAATAGCCTTTGTTCAAAACAAAAAGATAGAAACTATTCCCATACTCGACGAACGTTCAGGCAGCTTTTTTGCATTAGGAATTGCCAAAAAATCCTATTTACCAATTGCACTAATTTGCACATCGGGAACCGCCGCAGCCAACTTTTATCCGGCGATAATAGAAGCCAGAGAAAGTAGAATTCCGCTGCTAATATTCACCGCAGATCGACCTCCAGAACTGCGGGACTGTCACGCCGGACAAGCGATCGACCAAGTGAAACTATACGGCAATTATCCCAACTGGCAAGCCGAATTAGCGATACCTTCTGCGTCCACAGGAATGCTAGACTATCTGCGGCAGACGATCGTGTATGCTTGGGAGCGATCGCAATTTCCAACACCGGGCCCCGTCCACCTCAACATCCCGTTTCGCGACCCACTTATACCCGTTCCAGACATAGCCGTAGAAGCTTTAGAAACAAAATTTAATCCCGAAGATTTCTTTGCAGGATTAGAACCAATTTTCGCGGGAGAAAGCTCTACCCCCCCCAGCCCCCCCTTGTTAAGGGGGGGAGAAGAAAGTACCATGCAACAGTGGCAAAAGTGCAGCAAAGGGATTATTATTGCAGGCGTTGCACAGCCTGAATTTGCCGAAAAATACTGTAGTGCGATCGGCAAAATTTCCAAATCCTTAAACTGGCCCGTTTTAGCAGAAGGACTATCCCCAGTCAGAAACTACGCCCAACTCAATCCTTATCTAATTTCCACCTACGATTTAATCCTGCGAAACCGCGAACTACCAGATAAATTAACCCCAGAAATTGCCATTCAAATCGGAGACTTACCCACAAGCAAAGAACTGCGAAACTGGCTAGACAAAACCCAACCAAAACGCTACATAATCGACCCCAGCCACCACAACTTCGATCCGCTACACGGCAAAACAATTCACCTGCGAACCTCCGTAGAAAATCTCGCAACTAATCTCGCAACTATATTAACTCTTGTCCCCCCCCTTAATAAGGGGGGGTTAGGGGGGGATCGATCCCCTGCTACCACTAATATCTCCCATCAAATCCCCCCCCTTACCAATGGGGAATCAACTCTTGTCCCCCCCCTTAACAAGGGGGGGTTAGGGGGGGTTCAAACCTCTCCCTCAAACGAATACCTGCAACTTTGGCGCAACACCGAAATCCAAGTCAGACAAACAATAGACCAAAAAATCTCAGCAATTAACAACATAATCGAACCCAAAGTTTCCTGGCTGCTTTCCCAAATTTTGCCACCTGGAACACCGATATTTATTGCCAACAGTATGCCCGTCCGAGATGTCGAGTTTTTCTGGAAGCCAAACAACTTAGAAATAAAACCTTTTGTCAATCGCGGCGCTAACGGTATAGACGGCACATTATCAACAGCTTTGGGAGTGGCTCACCGCAATCAAAGCAGCATCATGCTAACAGGCGATTTAACACTTTTGCACGATACGAACGGTTTTTTAATTAAAAATAAATTTGTCGGTCATCTGACAATCATATTAATTAATAACAACGGTGGCGGAATTTTTGAAATGTTGCCCGTTGCCAAATTTGACCCGCCCTTTGAAGAGTTTTTTGCCACGCCGCAGCATATCAACTTTGCTCAGTTGTGTGCAACTTACGGCGTGGAACACGAGATAATAGACGATTGGGAACAGTTCAAACAAAAATTAAGTTTTTTGCCAAATAGCGGGATTCGCGTCTTAGAATTGCAAACAGACAGGCGCGCTGATGCTAAATGGCGGCAAGATAATCTAAGTAAATTTGCCAAAGATTTGTAAATTTGTAGGTTGAGCAGGTGGAACGAAACCCAACCTACACTAATTTAAACTGCTGGTTGAGCTAGCAGCGAATCTAACTGTCCTTCTGCATCGAGTTTGTGAATGTCATCGCAGCCGCCTACGTGTTGGTTATTAATGAAAATTTGGGGTACGCTGCGGCGTCCTTTAGCGCGATCGGCCATTGCTTTTCTAGCGGCTTCGTCGCCATCAATTTTGTATTCCGTGAAATTTACGCCTTTCCACCACAGCAAAGTTTTGGCGCGGATGCAGTAGGGACAGGTTTGCCAAGTATAGATTTCCACATTGGCTTTGATGCGATCGGGCTTGCGGCCCAAAATGGGATTGAGAAAATCAAGCATTTTCGGTACTGGGGTAAAAATTAAACTGGTTGGGGGATTAACGATCATTTTAGCGAAATGCCGTCAGCCCCACGTCCTACCCAAAAATCGGCGCGGGATGAAATTGCCTGCAGCAACCTGTGACCCTGTGACCCAAGTCACAACTTTACTCTACTCGGATCACTTGCTTTCACCCTAGAGAATCACATTCGCGACCTTATTAATATCACCGATATTTAGAGGAAACCAGAAGATGATAAATATATCGAATTCAACCGCACTGCCATGCACCCCGTACAACTCCTCCCCGGCGCTATCTCTGAAATCCTCGCTTCTGTAACCGATACAGGCGTTTTGACTCTGGCGGATCGCTACGGTTTGATGGCCGCCACCTTCGACGACTCTCTGAATGACGAAGACAGAGGCTGTGTCAACCGCTTGCTGCGGGCGGTGCTCAGAGGCCGGGTGAAAGTAGTCAACGAACTTTCAGCAGCATTCTAATCGGGATTTGAAGTTTTGTTCTGAAGGCAAGGTGAGTCAGCGGTAGATGAAAATAGTGGAAACTCAGGCAGGAGTGGAAACAGCAGTAATTTGAATTCGATTTAAAAGTTTTCTCCTCTAAATCAACAACGGTTTATTTGTCAAAGCAGCCTTTACCGGCTGCTTTTTTTTGATTTAATCGCGGATTTCCAGGTTGTACTGGCGGCAGAGGGCGATCAGTTTTTGTTGGAAGCGATCGCGCACACTGTCTGGAGACACAATGACGCAATCTTCCCAATACCGCGATACCTCTCGCATCAGCCAAAAAGGATTAGAGACATTCCGCACGACTTGGCGGATATCTCCCACGACTTCATTGCTGATATCTCTTGCCCTCGGATCGTAGGCGTTCACCATGCCACGATAAAAGTGTAAGTACACTTTTAAATAATCCAAGCCTTCATCGCGCCACTTTCCGTCCGTTTTGACGATCGACTGAATGCGATCGAACCGCAAACAGCGATTGTGGATGAGTTCGGGATAATCGGGATTTTTGATGTCATCAGTCTCTTCACACCAAATTTCTAGGTAAAAGCGCTTTTCTTCAAAGGAAATCTCGGCATAGCGCGCTGTATAGGCCAAATTCTCTCCTTTGGGATTGCGGTACAGAACCAGAAAGGGTTGTGCGTCGTTGATGTATTCTTCGGCTTGAATGCGCCACGCTGCGGTGGGCTGGATGACTTGTTGGAGGAGCGATTGGCGCAGGGGGGCTGTGAGGTTTCCCCGACTTACAAGCAGTTGTGAGACTGATCGCGCTTGCTCAACATAGCCTGAGTCGATCAGCAGTCTGATGCCTTGTTGTAAGGCTGCGACGTCGGTGGAGTTGAGGGTGAAGGGTTCACCAACTTCTAACTTGTGCTGGGCGATCGCGACCAATAACCCCGATACGCTGGGACTTTTGCCCCATTTGATACCGAGGCGAAGGGCGATCGCCTCTAGCTGTTCCTTGGTTTCCGGCGGGACTGAAAGGGTGAGTGCTTCTTTTTTTCGCGACATTTTCAAACTATACTTGCACTTAACAAATTTCGTGCTATATTGACTTTATTGTAAATAATAAGTGCCTGCAAACTCAGAAAGTACCATCATTGCACTTACAGAAGTTGTTGGCAACTCAAAAGCTTGTCCCAAGCAGGAAATTTTACATGAGGAATCGATCGTGTCAAACCAGCGCCGACTTTTGAACCGTCCTCCCAAAACCTTAGAAGAACGGTATTTCAGCGAAATTCGACCCCAGCTTTACGAACGTCACGCAGCCCATCACCAGTACGGCGTCAGGGAAGGGACAACCCTTGCCGAACATCTTGACTCGGCCTGTCAGTTCATGTTGAGAGTCAGCCACATCGGGGGAGTCCCCGAAGACAAGCGACCTGTACTGCTAGCAGCAACGGCCGTTCACGACCTCAACAAATTAGATTCGCAAGAACGGAATGTCAAAACTTTAGCCAGAAATCGAACTTTCTTGCAAGAACAGTTAGAAAAAGCTTGCGTACTCAGCTTTGTTGTCACAGAAAATGACTTTGAATTAGCCAGAAAGTTGATAGAACGCCACTCAGGTCACAACCGCAGCGATGCGGCGATATTTTTACCCGAAGATCCCGCGATAGATCGCTGGGCTGCCATGTTAACAGGGGCGGATTTATTCGATTTAGGAATTCCCGAATCCGAACGATTTCGGAAAGTCCAAACAGAATTAACCGTTGCCTTTAATCGTCCCAGTAAACTTTTTCGAGTGCGGGTATCTGAAGACAGAGGTTACATCACACCTTTATTACTTGGGGCTTGCGAAGAAGTTTTGCAAAAATACGGGTTGACTCCATTAGCAATTTTTCCCGATGGAGAACTGTTTGAGGGAGAAACTTTGCCAACTGTTGATTTAACAACAGAGATAGCTGCTTGTTGGCAAGGAAAAATTGACGGAGTTTTTGGCAATAATATCGAACGGTTGGTACGAGCGACCAAAGATGGGATTAAAATTGCTCAATCAGCCATCCAGCAAAATGTTGAGGAAGTGCTGCTAAACGTGCAGACTTTATTGGAAAAGAAAAAAGCTGGATTCAAGACAGATAAAATCAATAAAGATATTGCCAAGTGGGGCGATACTGCGGGTGTAGATGCCGTGCAGAACGCAGTAGCCGTTGGTTTGCTGGCGGTTGGCAGTGCAGAAGAATTTGCGCTTGCCGAAGGATTGAAAGCTGCTTATCTCAGCTATCGAGAAGCAGGAATTAATCCTAAAGAAGTTTGGGACAAAATTGCTAATCGCGTTGGTATTTCTGAGCAACAAAGAGCAGCACTTGAACCCTTTAACGGACAATACGGGCGACCTTTATTTGGAGCCAAAGCCGCTCAAAAAGGATTAGAGGGCATTCTCGAAGCACTGCGCGAATCTTTCCAACTCAGAAAAGAAAGCACGCACAAACCAGAGGCATCTGAAGCTTCAGAAGAAATCGTGGCAGCAGTTGCCAGAATTTTAAGCTTACCTATTGCAATTCGATGGAACGGAATTGACGAACTGAATGCTTATATAGAAACAAATCCTCGAAAACGCTGTTCTCTTGGGTCTACTTTCAGCCAAACCGACGACTTAGTTTCTGGCAATATGCCCCCAGGCACAAAAGTTCAAGTATTTTCTAATCGCTTACCCGGTGGAAGCAGTGCAGAACCAAAAAGGCAAGCAGACTCAATGGCAGCCTTGGCTTATCAGTTAATGGCGATCGGGGCAAACTTTCCGGCTATCAATAAAAAAGATCCGCTCTATTTGCACCTAGCATTACCGAAAGGTTCTTCTCCAGAATTACTCAGAATTTGGCGAGAACATTTAAAAGAACTTGCTGCTACAAATGCTGAAGGCGGTACAGTAACAGTTGACGAGTTTAAGCTGTACAAAGACAACATTCTCGAATTCAAAGCTAACAAAGTTGTAGGAATTGCATTTCCCAAACGTCCAGAATTTATCCATGCAACTGTTACCGAAGCCTTAGTTTGGGGAGATGCTAATGCTTCTGTTGCCTTGCTTAAGTCACTCCGACTAGCTTTAGAATTATCCCTATCCTTAGAGTTTGGCTTTCCCTTTACCCTCAGTGGCAACTTAGAAGTAGAAATATCATCAGATATTTACGGGCGAGTAGAGGGAATTCCGGCTGCACTCCAAACTTTGCTAGGAAGCGGACAATACAGCCGTCAAGAAGCCGAGGAAATTCTCAAGCGGCTGCGCTGTATCGGCCAATTAGCGATCGCAGTTGCCAGCATTCAGAAAGCCGATGATTGTTTGTACGATTTAGCCCGTGCAGCGGCACAACCTTTTGACCTTTATTATGTGCTGCTGCGCTGGACTTTGCGAGAACAAGATGAACCTAATATGAGTGTAATTTGGAGTCGCATTCGCGAGCCTTTGAATAGTTTACTGGAGAGTCTTATGCCCAATGAAAATGCACTTTTAACGCAATATCTCAAAGAAGCGGCTCAAATAGCGGCGGAAGCTAAAATTTGGGGAAGTTCTTTTAAGCGCACAGCCCAAGCCGAACCTTTTACAGCTTTTACTTCCGCCATCCGTTCCCAAAAAGCTCATTTAGATTTGGATGTAATTTTTGCTGCTTTAGTACAGCAATATCATACTCGCCTCGATCGCATTCGCGAACATGGAGTCGGGAACACTAAGTACGAGCAAATCAAAGCATACTATGGGGTTTTGCGAAAGCTGTACAAAGAGGTTTACAACGAGCGCACTGACCAGCTTTTGACCGACCAAAAAACCCTAGAAGCAGCTTATCTATTTTTCTTAGAAGATGCTCGCCGTTCGCTCAAGATTGAGTCAGAAAATGATTCTGTTGAAACTACCAAATCTGTCTAATTAATTAAGAGGTTCCCATGTCAATTAACAAACTGAATCCTGTTTTGTCCGCAACTTACGAAAATTTTCCCAAAGGGCGGGTTATCACTTTAGTTGTTCTCAGGACAACCCATTCTGAAACCATTTTTCGCACAGAAGGTTCTGGCGAACCAATGTGCAGCGAATTTGTGCCTGCTGGTTTAGAAGATAAAAAGACAATCGTGCAGCGTTTGGTGATGACTAAGCGCAAGCAGGTAGCACCAGAAAGGCGGCGGGGGCGCGAATTTTTAAGGGCGCACGAACTTCTTTATACCAGTCCCAAAGAAGGAGCTCTTTGTTCGCTAAACACCAATGCACCTTGCGAAATGTGCGTCGATTGTTTTCTGTACGGTTTTGCTGCTGGAGGCGGCGGCGCTCAAAAAAGCCGAGTTTGGACTGAAGATGCTTTTAGTATTTTGACGACTGCTCAAGCTGTAGGAGATCGCACGATCAATGCTATCTTTGAAAACGGCACAATGCGCGATGAAAACGGCAAAGCATCAACCGCTTTAAATACCAGTGAATATATAAAACCTGGAGTCCATTTTATTGATGTCGTCACCCTCAAAGATGTCACGGCTGACGAGTTGCGCTATGTCATCGGCAACATTCTGTTAACAAGTCGATACGGCGCTGTTTCCAGCCGAGTTGGACGGATGGAAAACAAAATATTAGGAGTCTTTGGCAGCATTGCAGAGCTTCCTAGTTCTCTAGAATTGGTACAAGCTACCTATGATGCTTTGCCAAAGCCGTTAGAGCATCCTTTCGATACTGATGATTTGAGTGCAGCAATCAAGCAAGTCATTTCAAATTGGACTAACAAGCGCGGAGTTTCGATACAGCTTTCTGAAGATGAATTAACAAGTTTAATTGAAGACGTAGACCGCCACTGGTCTGAAACAAAACGCGATGAATTTATGAAGCGATTGGATAAATCCTACCAGCCTTTCCGTCTGCCTCCTGCTGAGAAAAAGGGCAAAGGCAAAAGTAAAAAGACACCTGTAGAAACAGAGAGTTAATCTATGTCAACACTTCCGTTTGAAAAGGCAAAAATAGTCGAGCTGTGGTGTGCAGAACCAGTCTTTTTTGCCTCTAGGGAGTTGTCTGATACCTATTACACTGAAGGTGCGATCGGGAACTATGCTCTTGCCTATGCCTTTGGCTGGGTACGTTCCCCCTATCGCCTTCAAGGTGAGGCAACCGGACGACCAACCTACAAAGAAGATTTAGAACCAATAGCACAAGCTTGTTATGTATTGCCAGCTTCACCAATCAACGGCCGAGTAACATTCAGATTTGAGCGGTTCAATGCACTTTCTGATGCTTATTGGTACGCGATGACTAATAACCGCGTCGCTACAGCCCGTGAAGATTTACCAATTCAAAGACAAGGAAAAAAACCGAGTTCATTTCGAGCAAGTAATTTTCCTCAAACCGGACGGTTGCGGATGATTGAACGCGGCAACAAATTTCACACTTTGGTGTTGGGAAATTGCGAATTACCGGATTACATTCGCTTGGGTAAATTCATGAGTAAAGTCAAGGTAAATGTTTTATCTGAACTTAAAATAGCTCTTTTGCCGAGTGGCGTTTATCAAAGTCAGGCTTATTTAAGTGTAGCTGATTTACCGCCCCATTTAGATCTTTTGTCATTTGATTTAATTTCCATGCCGCCAGCACCTTTGTTGAAAAACCTTTCTTTCCGAGGTGCAGCTTGGCAGATTGGTGAAATGATTGTTCCCGCCAATTTATATTTTTGTTGTGGAGGCAGACAAAATGGCTAAGGAAAAGTTAGTTACAAAGCTAGAACCTCGCAGTATTTCAGCTTGTGCATTGCTGCCAAATGAATTGGCATTTATGAAAAATGCACTACAGCATCAAGTTGATGTATTTGAACAGTCTCGAAACGCTGATATTATTCTCGATCTGTCTCCAACTGGCACGGGAAAAACTCAAGCTGCACTAGCAGTGCTAAAGCACAATCCAACTCAAAGTGCTGTCTATATTGCGCCAACTAATGCTTTAGTCGAGCAACAGCGGGAAGCGGCCGAAAAGTTTGTCCGCGAAGCTGGTTTGCGTCACGTTGTGAAAGCTGCTTCTGCTAGAGAAGTTAGGGAATGGCCTAATGATAAAGTGGGCAAGCGTCCGGGTGAGAAGCTGTACAATGTACTGCGAAATCCGGCTACAGTTTTCTCGGATGTAGGGGCAGATAGACCAATTATTTTGGTGACAAATCCTGACATTTTTTACTACGCGACTTTTTTTGCCTACAACAAGAACGATCGCACTAACATCGCCAGTGCTTTTTATCAAAAGTTTGGGACAGTCATTTTTGATGAATTTCATTTATATGATGCCAAACAGTTAGTTAGTTTGCTGTTTTATCTAGCTTATTCATACGTTTTTAGCTTTTTTCAATACGGGCGGCGAGTGGTTTTGCTGACAGCAACACCGGAACCAGCTTGTGAGTTAGCATTGAAAAATTTAGAGTTCAAGGGTGTCAGAATAGCCTGGATTAATGAAGAAACAAGCAATTCTCATCTTTTACCGTCGCAAACAGCAGTTAATCTTGAATTGCGAGCGCAACCTGAAAGAGACCAGTTTTTACTAGAATTAGCCGAGGAAGTTGTCAACCGTTTTCGAGAAAATTCCGATCGCAACGGTGCGGTAATTCTCGATTCTAAAGACCACATCAATCGTTTGGCAGATTTGCTTTATGCAAGAGGTTTGGGTGGTAAATTCGGACGGCTTACGGGTTCGACTCCCCAACGCGATCGCAAATTAGCCGCACAGTGTCCGATTATTTTAGCAACAAGCACTGTAGATGTCGGATTTAACTTTGAAAGAAATCCTGTACCCACGCGGCAAAATCTAGATTGGTTGATTTTTTCCAGTCGCGATCGCTTTTCTTTTTGGCAGCGATTGGGACGAGTGGGACGGGTATTGGGCAAGACTGAAACTAATATTGATTCCGAGGCGATCGCCTATTTACCAGATAAGGCTTGGGAGCAAGGTTTATTCACTCTCGACTGTTCGGGAGGACGCGCGGCACTCAAACACATTCTTGACAGCATTCCCTGTCTTGACAAACCCTTCTTAGACGTTTATTGGCGTTCTGAAGCCTGCCTAGAAATTGCCCGCCCTCTGTTAGAACTCGAAGAAAAATTTGAGAACTTACCTGGTAGCGAATTAATAGACCAACTTTTCAATACTCTGAAAGAAACACTTGGAGGAAATCGCGACTGGGACTATTACCACTGCCGAATGCGGACTCTGCGCGGGGCAGAAGATATTGTCAAAGTCTCTGCGAAAAAACTCACTCTCAAAAGTCAGTGGAAATACATCAAGGGCGGTCAAGCTTTTGTCAAAAAGTTTTTAGAGGTTCACTATCCGCTTGAAGTTGAGGAACTAAAAGCAAAAAGAGCCAGCATAGAACAATTTGAAGAGTTGTTTCAAGAAGATGCTGATGCTGGCAAAGAATTAAAAGAGTTTGCTGAGATTTGGATGGCTAGCTATGCACCGCTATTTCAATTCCGTTCTAGCTTGTTTGAAAGTCTCCCCATCCGCGATCCTCAAGGTTTATTGCTGGATAGTTCCGAAGAAACAATTTTAGACCCTCTCCATCTTTTGCGTTATTACGAATTTGCTGAAGATGGCGAATTTGTTGAGGTAACAGCACGCGCTCAAGCGACCTATACATTGAATTTTAGGTTGCGGTATCGCGACAGTTGGCAAGAGTTTATCAACAAAGAACTCAACAAGTTAACTGCTTTTCCAAATTGTAGGATTGAACGACGGCTGGAAAATGCTATCGCACCAACTCCTCTTCTCAAAATCCTGGAAAAAGACTTGCTACCGGGGGTAATAGTTTGTGGAGTCAAAAATGCTGCTGCTATTTTCCAACTCCGAAACCAAGGAATTGTGTCATATCCGATCGTCATTGCTTGTGACGATGCTCAAAAAGACCATTACAGATTTTTACCCGGATTAGCAGGAATCTTAGCTATGGCAATGAAAAGCAAGCAGCTACGTCTTCCAGATGACGAGCCTTTCATCATTTAGAAAATCAACACAACCAACCATTAACCAAATATGCCGCACAGCCTAGTCCTCAACATCCTCCCCCTGGCCCCAATTCCCCCCGGATACCTCACCGGAAGACACCTGCACGCCCTCTTCCTCACCCTCGTGAGCTCCGTTGACAAAAAACTCGGCGATCGCCTCCACGATGCCACCGCCCAAAAATCCTTCACCCTCAGCCCTTTGCAAACTAAAAAATGCCCTTTCAAAAAACACCATTTCCTGCAATGGGAACACACAGAACCGATTCCAGAACATACCCTCTGTTGGTGGCGGATTACTCTGCTGGATGACACTCTATTCGGCAAATTAACTAATCTTTGGCTGAATCTCAATCCCTCGAAGCCGTGGCATTTGGGACCCGCCGATTTGATGATTACTAAGATTCTCGGAACGCCCCAATTAGATCAACCTTGGGCTAATGCTTGCGATTACTCTCAATTGTACGATCGCGCTTCGGAAACTAATCGCTTAATTGCCTTCAGTTTTGCGACTCCTACTACCTTTCGACAGGGAAAATTTGATTCGGTGATTCCTACTAGAGACTGCGTTTTTAACAGTCTCCTCACTCGGTGGAATAAGTACAGCCCGATCGCAATTCCCGATCAGTCATTCGATGCACTTTTTTCGACATTTGTCAATATTAAAAGTGAAAAATTGACTAACTATCAAAGCGATTTTGTCGGCATGGTTGGGGAGGTTAGTTATCGGATTTTGGGAGATGTGGAGCCTTTAGCGATTAAGCAAATTAATGCTTTGGCTGATTTTGCTGTTTACTGCGGGGTGGGGAGAAAAACTCCGATGGGGATGGGAATGACTCGGCGGATTGTGGTTAATAAGAGTTCTTGATAACTGAACGTAAAACCCATAGTCCGGCAAGGGTTGAAACCCCTGCCTCAAAGCTCAAGTCCTCTTAAGAGGACTGCAAGGATGAAGGATTAAATTACTTCTTCAGTCGGTTTCAACCTTTGCGCCTACTGTTACCGAGAAGCTCAAAATATCATCAATGATTAAATTACTTCTTCAGTCGGTTTCAACCGACTTTAGCTATGAGACAGGGGTTTCAACCCCTGGCGGATAACTGGCGGATAACTGGCGGATAACTGGCGGATAACTAATTCCTCAAATTTTTTCGCCCCCACCGCCAAATTAAATGTTTCAACCCCTAGCCGGCTGCCGGCTAACTAATTCCAATTACTAATCTCCTACAAACCATCAAAATTATGAATGATTTTGATTACATTTCGATCGCAACTCTCAACCAGTATTCTTACTGTCCTCACCGCTGCTGGCGAATGTCTTGTGCGGGAGAATTCACCGATAATCAGTATACCATTGAAGGGACAAGTTTGCACGATCGCGTTCACACGATGGGCGAAATTAACCGCGATGAAACTTGGCAGGTTCGGGCGATTTGGCTGAAATCCGAGCGCTACAAACTGATTGGGAAATCGGATTTGATTGAGTCGGCGGAGGGTGAGATTTACCCGGTGGAATACAAGCGCGGCCGGAAGGGGGAATGGGATAACGATGAGTTGCAAGTTTGCGCCCAAGCGCTTTGTTTAGAGGAGATGACGGGGAAAACTATTGCGACTGGATATGTGTATTACGCGCAGTCGCATCAGCGGCAATTAGTCGAGATTTCTGAGGGTTTGAGACAGGATGCGATCGCAACTATTGAAAAAGTCCGTGTTCTTTGGCGATCGGGAAATATCCCTTTACCAGTTTACACCTCTCGGTGTAAGGGATGCAGTCTTTTTCCCCAATGTCTGCCCCAAGCTGCCGCCAAAGTCAACCGCTATCAAGAAGCAAGTTAATCTGCAAACAGGAGATTTCACAATGGGAACAGTTTACATTACTCAAGAAGATGCTTTTATTGGCAAAGTGGATGAACGTCTGACGGTTAAAGCCGATAAAAAAAATCTCTTGGACGTGCCATTGCCATTAATTAAGATTGATGGCGTTGTTGCATTGGGACGCGCTACAGTTTCGCCCGCTGTGGTTGTGGAACTGTTGGAACGTCACATTCCTTTGAGTTTTTTGACAGTAAACGGACGTTACTTGGGGAGGTTGGAACCGGAGATGACGAAAAATATCTTCGTGCGAAAAGCTCAGTGGCAAGCGGCTGGGGAATCGGAACAGGCAGTGCATTTAGTTAGGGGATTTGTACGGGGAAAACTCAAGAATTACCGCAATACTTTGTTAGAGTGTCAGCGCAAATATTCTCCCCAGGATTTGGAAAAGCCCATCGCCCAATTGAAACAAGTCATCGCCTCTATTGAGAAAACTTCGAGTATTAATTCTCTGCGAGGATTAGAGGGGGCTGGTAGTGCGACTTATTTTGGCTGCTTCAATCGGCTGATTCGCGTGCCGGAATTTAGCTTTGAAGTTCGCCGCCGCCGTCCGCCTACTGATCCGGTAAACTCTCTGTTAAGTTTGGGATATTCTCTGCTGCGGCACGATGTTCAAAGTGCGGTGAATATTGTGGGATTCGATCCGTATTTGGGATATTTGCATTTTGAGCGCTATGGGCGTCCTTCCTTAGCGCTGGATTTGATGGAAGAATTTCGACCTTTGGTAGTTGATGCTGTAGTGTTGACGGCGATCAATTTGCAGAAAGTTTCCCGTAGCGATTTTACTGCAGAACCGTTGAGTGGCGCGGTTTCTTTGACAAAAGAAGCGCTGCACAATTTTTTGCGACTTTACGAACAAAAGAAACAGTCAAAGTTCAAGCATCCAGTGATGGAAAAGTTGTGTACTTATCAAGAAGCTTTTGAAATTCAAGGGCGGTTGATGGCTAAGTATTTGATGGGTGAAGTTGATAAGTATCCGCCTTTGGTTCTGAAATAGGGAGGGCAATAAAGTTATGTTTGTTTTGGTTTGCTACGATATATCCGAGGACAAGCGCCGCACTAAGATTCACCAGATTCTCAAGTCTTATGGGGAATGGAAGCAGTATTCGGTGTTTCATTGCGAGGTGACGGATACTGAATATGCCCGGATGCGCCAACGTCTGAGTAGGGTGATTAAGTCAGAAGAAGACAGCATCCTGTTTCATTTTTTGTGTGCTTGCTGTCAGGGCAAGATCGAGCGGATTGGCGGCCGGGCACCGCTGGATACTACGATCTTTATGGTGTGATTTTGCCTCTGGCTGTAGGTGTTGAACGGAGGAGGGGAATTTTAATGGCCCAGAGCTTTACCAGGACTGGGTTTGCGGTGGTTTGTACCTCATGCGGGTCAGACGCAAATGCTGAAAGCTTTAGTGGGAGAGAGTTTGAGGTCTATTTGATTTTTGTCCCCTTGACAGGGCGATCGCTGAAACGGTATATTGATTGCAATCAGACGCAACTGAACCTTGAAAACCTTATATTTCAAGCCTCCCAGACCCCGGCGCCGCCGGAAACAACCTAAAACCCTATCAGGGATTGAATCATTTTATTAACAAAGAGGAAGGAATGGGAGCAACCCGCCGGAAACAACCTAAAACCCTATCAGGGATTGAAACCTCGAATGCTTGCGGATCTCCGAGGACTTGCTGCCCGCCGGAAACAACCTAAAACCCTATCAGGGATTGAAACGGTTGATGCTCGATCGCGAGTAATGGGATTATCGGCCGCCGGAAACAACCTAAAACCCTATCAGGGATTGAAACCAGAGGTAATCTGGGAATAACCAGCATCGCAGGAGCCGGAAACAACCTAAAACCCTATCAGGGATTGAAACGAGATCCCCTCTTTCTATTACTCGGGTCAAGTGCAGGGCCGGAAACAACCTAAAACCCTATCAGGGATTGAAACGATTTTTGCGATCGCTCTCAATATTTATTCCCGTCCGGAAACAACCTAAAACCCTATCAGGGATTGAAACCAAGCAGTCGTCACCAATACTACCGATACTTTGGCCGGAAACAACCTAAAACCCTATCAGGGATTGAAACCGGTAATATTCGATCACCTCAGAACCTACCAGCAACCGGAAACAACCTAAAACCCTATCAGGGATTGAAACCAATCCCTAAATGTGCCGCGTGGATGCAGTGCAAAATTGTCCGGAAACAACCTAAAACCCTATCAGGGATTGAAACAAAACTGGCGCTTTGCGAGACAGTTTCACCTATCGCCGGAAACAACCTAAAACCCTATCAGGGATTGAAACTAGTTATGACGTTTACGAGGGCAACATAATCGAGCCGGAAACAACCTAAAACCCTATCAGGGATTGAAACTTTTTGTCGCCTTCCTTTGCGTCGGTCGGTAATTTGCGCCGGAAACAACCTAAAACCCTATCAGGGATTGAAACTTGGGATTTCAGCATTACTCATGCCATAGATATTTGGCCGGAAACAACCTAAAACCCTATCAGGGATTGAAACTTAAAATACAAGGGAGGCCACAGAACTTGGTACAGGGCCGGAAACAACCTAAAACCCTATCAGGGATTGAAACTTTCTAGTAGAGCAAAACTATCATAAGTTAGAAAAGCCGGAAACAACCTAAAACCCTATCAGGGATTGAAACTTAATTTGGGGTAACGGGTAAGGAGGAAGCGATCGCCAGCCGGAAACAACCTAAAACCCTATCAGGGATTGAAACTATTTACTGTTTAGTGGTTGTCTAGCAGCCGATCGTCCGCCGGAAACAACCTAAAACCCTATCAGGGATTGAAACCTCAATGTATTTTTCTCTTCGGCGAGTGGGAAGAAGCCGGAAACAACCTAAAACCCTATCAGGGATTGAAACATTCTTTTGATGCTCCCGTTATAAACAAGCCCGCTGTGCCGGAAACAACCTAAAACCCTATCAGGGATTGAAACTTATGGTATCAGCAGGACATTCCACAGCTTCATACACAGGCCGGAAACAACCTAAAACCCTATCAGGGATTGAAACTCAATTTCTTGCCAAAAAGCAGCACTCCAGCAGCGCTGTATCGCCGGAAACAACCTAAAACCCTATCAGGGATTGAAACATAACGTGCCATCCTGCATTCCCACCACCTACAGCAAGCCGGAAACAACCTAAAACCCTATCAGGGATTGAAACCTCAGGTAAATTGTCAAAGTTTGTCAGTGCTGATACGCCAGGCCGGAAACAACCTAAAACCCTATCAGGGATTGAAACTTTAAATTGAGCGAAAACCAACTAGAAAACACTAGCCGGAAACAACCTAAAACCCTATCAGGGATTGAAACCGTTGATTCCACTTCAAAGTCGAGCAAGCTCAGGCCGGAAACAACCTAAAACCCTATCAGGGATTGAAACACATCCGCTCCTACAAATTGCACTAGCCGACACAGCCGGAAACAACCTAAAACCCTATCAGGGATTGAAACATCCCTGTTTGTGAGTAATGAGTTAGGGGGGAGAGCCGGAAACAACCTAAAACCCTATCAGGGATTGAAACCTACATCTCCACCAGCTTTACAAAGAAAGAATTTAAGGCCGGAAACAACCTAAAACCCTATCAGGGATTGAAACTTAAGATTTAAGAAGAATGTAACTCAGCTAACTGCCGGAAACAACCTAAAACCCTATCAGGGATTGAAACGGAGAATCAACAATGCGGCCAACTTCTTCGGGATAGACAAAGCCGGAAACAACCTAAAACCCTATCAGGGATTGAAACGGGATTGAGAAATTGCAAGTGCTGGAAGTTTCGACCGGCCGGAAACAACCTAAAACCCTATCAGGGATTGAAACTTGATTGTTAGTTGGTAGGTGGTGAGGGAGCGATCGCCTGCCGGAAACAACCTAAAACCCTATCAGGGATTGAAACCCGTACACTTTACTAACAAATAGATTAGAGCTAAGCCGGAAACAACCTAAAACCCTATCAGGGATTGAAACATATTTTATCGTGCGACCCTAATCCCACTGTAAGCCGGAAACAACCTAAAACCCTATCAGGGATTGAAACCTACAACTCGCTTTCGATGGGGGCGGCAAAACTGCCGGAAACAACCTAAAACCCTATCAGGGATTGAAACCTTCTACTGATGTGGAGAAAGCGACAGATCGCATAAAGCCGGAAACAACCTAAAACCCTATCAGGGATTGAAACTCTATACTCTGCTGGTAATAAAGGCTTGGGTCGAGCCGGAAACAACCTATAGTCATTTCAAATAAATGTGAGACAGAGGTAAGATCATGATAAAATCGATAAAAATAGTTAATTAGAAAAAAAT
>NZ_JAUBQB010000155.1:0-4306 GCF_036701035.1 Microcoleus sp. Pol7_B2
GCACAGGCACTTCGGCAGGCAATGTTAACCACGATGAAAACTCATCCCCAGCCGCGAAATTGGGCGGCATTTACTTTGATTGGGGAGGCAGAGTAAGTTTTTAGGAATAGCGAATTGGCTCAATGTTTTTTTCCTAAATTTTATCCTAAATTATATCAATTCCGGTTGTACCGGAATCATAGAGCAGACGGCAGTGCGGTTTCCCTACCCAAAATAACATTCTAGGGAAACCGCACTGCCGTCTCCTTTTCGGATACTAATAATTCCCATGCAATCGGAAACGAGCTTTATTCTTTAGTCGGCGCAGGCCGACTTTGTTTGTGTAGACGGGGTTTCAACCGCCGAGTTATCTCAATCTCAAAACTGATGGAAGTGAACCATCTACTCTACATATTCACCTACATTGCACTTTCCCGCAATCTCTTTTGCACCCCGTACTTCATCAAGTCTGTGGGTAGAACGAATGATTTCCCGATCTGGGTTGCTTAAGATTTAAGTCAAGTGTTAAGAGGATTTTTTTATGGCTTTACAACCCGCTCCGTCAGAATCTCGACTATTAATTGGCGACAATACATCCGAAGTTGTTACTTTGTCGATCGCAGATGCAACTAATTTTCCTTTGGGAGTTTGGATGCTTGGAGGTGACGATGTAGTCACTGGCTCAACAGCTAATGATTTGGTTTATGGCAATGATGGAGAAGATTTTATCAGCGGGGATTTGGGCAACGATTCTTTATTCGGAGGCAAAAGTAAAGACTTCCTGACTGGAGAAGAGGGAAATGACTCTCTCAGTGGCGGTCAAGATGCAGATTTTCTAAGAGGTGATCCAGGAAACGATATTCTCTTGGGCGGCAGAGGCAATGATTTGTTAATCAGCGGTAGCGGAAATGACACTCTGGTGGGAGGTTTGGGTCAGGATATTTTAACAGGTTTGGATGATAATTATTCAATCAAAATCGGGGGCAGTAACTTGTACGTCATCCAAGCAGAACCCGGAGTTACAGATGTCAATAATGCCGATTTTGTTCTAGGTTTCAGAGTTGGCGTCGATCGAATTGGATTGGCAGGTGGTTTGAATGCTACTGATGTAGACTTGCAATACGTGACAAACATCACAGTTTTATTGGACTTTGATGCACCAGAAATTTTCAACCTATTGACCCCGCTCGGTACATTAGATGCTCAACCGGTACAGACTCAAGGCACTCTAATTAAAGTTAGGAATTCCGGCGAGATAGTAGGCTTTGTGGAAAATGCAAGAGTGGCAGATCTTCAAGGTAGTATTATCTCTGCTCCGGGATTTTGATCGCTTTTTACAGCTTCGTAGCGAGGAATAAATTCCTCATCAATGGCTCTTGAAAACTTCAGTGCCTAAAAGCGACATTTATATCTGAAAGAGGACTATTGAGTTATATTCTTCAGTCCTCTTTTAGAGGACTTGCGCTATGAGACAGGGAATTAATTCCCTGGCGGACTGGGGAATTAATCTTTGTTCGCGATCGCGTCTCAATAATCTTAACACTGATGGAAGTGAACCATCTACTCTACATATTCACCTACATTGCACTTTCCCGCAATCTATTTTGCACCCCGTACTCGATCAAGTCTGTGGGTAGAACGGATGATTTTTCGATCTGTGCTGCGTAAGATTTAAATCAAGAATGAATCTAAATATCTGAGGTTTTAAATTATGTTAAACATCACAACTAATTCTAACGAGCGCGTTTATTTCAATCAACAGTCAAACGATATCGCCCAATCAACATTTCCGGCTAACAGCGACTTGCTCAACCCAGCGATCAATCCATTGAATATTCCTGGTTATAGTCCTGAATCTAGCTTGACTAATTCCACAGCATCCAGCTTCGACCCACAGACACAGATAGCAGATTTTATTGTAGCTAATGCAGGCGCTGACTTCAGTTACTCTGCGAGCGATCGAGTTAGTGGCGAGGTCCCCGATTCTCAACTCAAACCGCAGTCACAATCAACGATCGCCAACGCAGATCCGCTAACAGGAACGATATCTGCTTCCCAGTTGAATTTCGCCGATCCAGGGAACTCTCTGTCGATAGCTCGTAATATTGTTGGTGTTGAAAATGGTAGCATCAACTTAACTGATTTTGTCGGAGTTGGAGCTTCCAACCATTTCTATCGATTCGATATCAACACTAAGAGCAATTTTAGCCTGCGTCTAGACGGTTTGAGAGCGGATGCTGACGTAAAGCTAATTCAAGATAGAAACCGCAACGGTGTAGTTGATTTTGGCGAAACTATTGACTACTCTCTTGAGAGTGGCATCGTCCCCGATGTCATTAATGTATCGAATCTGGCTCCAGGAACATACTATGTCCAAGTCTCTAGCTTCTTAGGCAACTCTACTAATTACAACCTGAATCTTTCTGCCACCTCTATTCCTGAACTAAATATTCCCACACCTAGCGGCACTTTTAATAGTAATTACGGCTACGGTTTGGTGAATGCAAATGCAGCAGTTTCCAGCACCTTAAACCGCTCAAATCCTTTCCCTGATATTCCCGATTTGGGCGGGAATAATTGGGCGCTAGATGTCATAAATACACCGGAAGTCTGGAATCAGAACATTACAGGAAATGGGATTGTTGTAGCTGTCGTGGATAGTGGTGTTGACTACACCCATCCTGACTTGGATGACAATATTTGGCAGAACCCTGGTGAAATTGCTGCAAACGGCATTGATGACGATCGCAACGGATATATTGATGATATTCGGGGTTGGGATTTTGTGGCTAGCGACGACAACCCAATGGATCTGGATTTATACGGTCACGGGACTCACATAGCAGGTGCGATCGCGGCGGAAGGAAATGATTTTGGCATCACAGGAGTTGCGCCCAATGCTAAGATTATGCCTGTCAGAGTGTTGGACGCCTCCCTTTTCGGCGAGTTGAATAATATTGCTGCTGGAATCCGCTATGCTGCTGATAATGGAGCAAATGTAATTAACCTCAGCTTGGGAAATGAGTTTTCCCCGTCCACCCAGGTGCATGACGCAATTGAGTATGCAAATAACAAAGGCTCTGTTGTGGTTATGGCAGCCGGAAATTTGGGTCACATCCAACCAGCTTATCCAGCTCGTAATGCCGATCGCTTGGGAATTGCAGTTGGCAGCATTGATATAAACGGCAGGATGGCTGACACCTCGAACCGTGCGGGTTCCACACCTTTAGATTACTTAGTTGCTCCGGGAGTAGACATCTATTCTACAACTCCCTATAGCACCTATGACACCCTAACTGGCACATCTATGGCAACGCCACAGGTAGCGGGTGTAGCGGCTTTAGTTTTGAATACTAATCCGACTTTAACTCCAGCTCAAGTTGAGTATATTTTGACGACAACAGCTAATCGGAATGGGTTGATAGGATAGCATTGCAAATCCCGACTTAATTCCTGCGGACATTAATCGAGCGTTAGAGCAGACGGCTCTGGATATGGACGATCTAAACACGCCAGGTTTTGATTTTGGATTTGACTATGCCAGTGGGTAATGGTTTGATTCAAACCGATCGGGCGATCGCTAAAATAGTCGTCTAATTCAGATTAGAGTCCCCATCCCTGCGGCGAGATTGGGGAGACAGAGTAAGCTTCTATGAAGGTCGATCGCCTGTGGCAGATTGAGGCGATCGCACGACGACGGCAGAAAGAGCGATCGGGCTAATTCTCTAAATTCCAACTCTAGAATCCTATGCTGTATTCCCCATTTAAGCGGCTCAACTCGACCCACTGTAGGCTCACTCATGTTTTCCTAGGTTCCATTTCCCTGTTCCTGCTTGCCACTATCCCGCTATTAACTACTCCTGACTCTCTCTTCCCAGCGATCGCTCAAACTACCGATGCTCGTGAAGCAGAGGCAGATCGGCTGTTGCAGCAGGGGATTCAACAGCTTCAGACTGGTCAATTAAGAGCAGCGCTGAATTCCTGGCAACAGGCACTCCAAATTTATCGCGCCCTCAAAAACCGCCGAGGGGAGGGTAATGCACTGGTCAATGTGGGAGTTGCTTACCTCAATCTGGGCGACTCGGCCAAAGCCATTGAGTATTCACAGCAATATTTAGGGCTTGCCCGCGAAATTAAAAACCGCCAAGTGGAGGGTATGGCACTGGGCAATTTGGGACTTGCTTACTACTATCTGGGCAACTATCCCAAAGTCATTGAGTATTCACAGCAACAGTTAGCGATCGCCCGCGAAATACAGCAAATTCCATGTAAATGTGGTACACTACATTCAGTACATCAGCAGAAAAAATGAAAGCTTATTCGCTCG
>NZ_JAUBQB010000034.1:0-32116 GCF_036701035.1 Microcoleus sp. Pol7_B2
AGCACGCCGTCGGGAACAATTAATAAGCGTTTATTGCCTAATTGGGCTGCTGCGGGTTGTAAAATCACTTGACCCAGATTTGCACTTGCTTGGGCAACTTGTTGGGGAATATCTCTCTGGATTGGGCTAGTTATTGTCTCTAGGAACTCCTTAGCTGCTGTTTCAATGTCAACCTGTTTTGGCAATTCATAGCTAGTTAGTCCGGTTGATGTCACAACCCACAAATAACTGCGATATTTGCCGAGGGAATATTGCAATAAAATCGTGTTTTCATCGAGAATCTGTTTCTGAATTTCTGGGAGTGTTAAAGGTTGGGGTTGGGTGAGGGCAGCGTAGCGGGGGCTAGCGGTACGAATCTTGGCTTGAATTTGCTGATATCGTTCCAAAAGTGCGAGCCGCTGTTTGTCGATTTCAGGGATTTTAGTTGCGTTGGGATTGGGGCTGCTGATTGCTTCGAGGCGCTGCTTTTCAATGGCATCAAGTTGCTGTTGCAAGCTCTTTTCTTGTTGCAGTAAATCAGGGGAAATGCCTTCGCGAATGTTGGCGTTACTTTCAAAGAGGAGTTCGAGGAGACTGCGGGCCCTCGAACGTTCGCTGGCTTCTAAGGCTTTTGTATCGTAACCGGATTTAGGATTAGTTTTATGCAGTTGCATTAACAAATCGATGTAGAATTCGTAGTAGTCCTGGACTGTGGCAAAGTATGAGCTGCGGAGTTCTGGACTCGCTATTTTGGTGCGGAGGTTTTCGATTATTTTGAGAGAGGATTCAATGTCGTTGAGGGCTTCGGTAAGATTGTTGAGATCGCGCTTGGCAAAAGCCATGTTGTAAAGGGTGAGAGCTTCACGGGAGCGATCACCTACTGCCCGAGATAGGGGAAGGGACTGGTTGACATACTCTAGCGCTTTCTGTTTTTCTCCCAATCCTGAATAGACACTTCCAATGTTGTTGAGGGTGCTAACTTCACGGGAGCGATCACCTACTGCCCGAAATAGGGGAAGGGACTGGTTGTAATACTCTAGCGCTTTCTGTTTTTCTCCCAATTCATCGTAGACAGCGCCGATGTTGTTTAGGGTGGTAGCTTCCCCAGAGCGATCACCTACTGCCCGAAATAGGGCAAGGGACTGGCTGTAATACTCTAGCGCTTTCTGTTCTTCTCCCAATTTTGAGTAGACACCGCCGATGTTGGTGAGGGTGGTAGCTTCCCCGCCGCGATCGCCTACTGTCCGAAATAGGGGAAGGGACTGGCTGTAATACTCTAGCGCTTTCTGTTCTTCTCCCAATTTTGAGTAGACACCGCCGATGTTGGTGAGGGTGGTAGCTTCCCCGCCGCGATCGCCTACTGTCCGAAATAGGGGAAGGGACTGGCTGTAATACTCTAGCGCTTTCTGTTCTTCTCCCAATTTTGAGTAGACAATGCCGATGTTGTTGAGGGTGGTAGCTTCAAGGGAGCGATCGCCTACTGTCCGAGATAGGGGAAGGGACTGGCTGTAATACTCTAGGGCTTTGAGTTTTTCTCCCAAATCATCGTAGACTAAGCCGATGTTGTTGAGGGTGGTAGCTTCAAGGGAGCGATCACCTACTGTCCGAGATAGGGGAAGGGACTGGCTGTAATACTCTAGGGCTTTGAGTTTTTCTCCCAAATCATCGTAGACAGTGCCGATGTTGTTGAGGGTGGTAGCTTCCCCAGAGTGATCGCCTACTGCCCGTCTCAGGGGAAGGGACTGGCTGTAATACTCTAGGGCTTTGAGTTTTTCTCCCAATGCTGAGTAGACACTGCCGATGCCATCGAGGGTGACAGCTTCCTGTGTGCGATTGCCTACTGCTCGACTCAGGGGAAGGGACTGGCTGTAATACTCTAGGGCTTTGAGTTTTTCTCCCAATGCTGAGTAGACACTGCCGATGCCATCGAGGGTGACAGCTTCCTGTGTGCGATTGCCTACTGCTCGACTCAGGGGAAGGGACTGGCTGTAATACTCTAGGGCTTTGAGTTTTTCTCCCAATGCTGAGTAGACACTGCCGATATTGTTGAGGGTGACAGCTTCCCCGCTGCGATCGCCCGTTGCCCGTCTCAGGGGAAGGGACTGGCTGTAATACTCTAGCGCTTTCTGTTTTTCTCCCAAATCTGAGTAGACTTTGCCGATGTTGTTGAGGGTGACGGCTTCCCGGGAGCGATCACCTACTGCCCGACTCAGGGGAAGCGACTGGCTGTAATACTCTAGCGCTTTCTGTTTTTCTCCCAATTCTGAGTAGACTAAGCCGATGCCATTGAGGGTGGCAGCTTCCCGGGAGCGATCGCCCACTGCCCGAAATAGGGGAAGGGACTGGCTGTAATACTCTAGCGCTTTCTGTTTTTCTCCCACTTCTGAGTAGACTATACCAATGCTGTAGAGGGTGACAGCTTCCCCGCTGCGATCGCCCACGGCCCGATGCAGAGGAAGGGACTGGCTGTAATACTCTAGCGCTTTCTGTTTTTCTCCCACTTCTGAGTAGACTTGACCTATGTTGTCGAGGGTGGTAGCTTCCCCGCCGCGATCACCTACTGCCCGACTCAGGGGAAGCGACTGACTGTAATACTCTAGCGCTTTCTGTTTTTCTCCCAAATCTGAGTAGACCTTGCCAAGACCAAGGAGGCTATATGCTTGCCCTCTTTTGTCGCCTGCTTGCCGATACAACTTTAATGCTTCTTCCCACTTGACGATCGCACCTCTTAAAGCTTGGGCCGTTCCTTGCTGGTAGAGTTGTAGTCCTTCGTTTAATGCTTTTTGAGCAGCCTCGCTACTGTTAGTTTGTGCTGTTTGTACGGTTTTGCCAACAGGCACGGCTGCTGCCACTGGCTGACTTAGCTGAACCGAAAGTGCGATCGACATACCAGCCAAAAACCATTGAGTGCGATCGAACATAGCCACCCCTTTTGTATTTTTGTCAATATTACTCACTAGCTCGCTTAGTGTAAAGACAGGAAGAAGTAAGGGCGATCGGCATTTTTGCTAGAGTTAACGAGTAGTGCGATTCCCTGCGCGATAGCTACCCACGCGCGTACTTTTTCCCAGCATGAACAACATCCCAACTACCCCCGATCCCGTAACCAGCCACTGGGATTGCCCCGAATGCGGCGGCACCGGTACCCTCAGCCCAGAAATTTGCCCTGTTTGTCTCGGAGCAAAATACATCGATCTCGCTACAATAACGAACTGGATGCTCGATTTTATGGAATCTCGCGGCTGCGATCGAGCTGAGATAGATCGATTGCGAACCGAAAGCCCAGACCCCCTAACATTAACTTTTTGCCTCGAAGTTTGTATCGCCCTTAAATAAACAACGATATCAAGTCTGCTTAATTGCTTATAAATCATTTACGGGCATCGGGCATCGGGCATGGTCGGAAAAAAAACGCACTCTACAAGTTGATTTAACTGAAACGAAATAATGCCCCATGCCCTATTCCCAATGCCCTATTCCCAATATTCAGTGTCCCTTAACCGGATGTTGCCCGTAAAAAGGCAAAGCCTCCGACCAATCAGGACGACTTCCCATTTGCCACTCCCAATAAGCCAATTCCAACACACTAGAAACCGACCAACCCAACTCGCTACTAACTTCAATTAACTGATAAGAATTCCCCCAATTATCCAACTTTTCCTGCCAAGATTCAGGAGTCATCACCGTATCAGAAAACAACTCAGTTAAACCCGAATCTTTGTTAACTGAATAAACCGCCCCAAACAATTGCCCCCGCTGTGCAGGCATTTGCAGCGCCATATCCTGATTTGAGATAGATTTTTTACTGCTGCTGCAAGCGACAGCCGCCAAAGTTGAAACCGCAAAAACCGGAATATCCAACTGTTGGGCCAAAGTCCGCGCCGTCACCATACCCATCCGAGTCCCCGTGAAACCTCCGGGCCCCTTCGCCACTGCAATAAAAGCCAAATCAGCCCAAGTTTGCGGCCCAATAAACTCGACTAAATACTGATGCAAATGAGTTGCTAAATCGCGATCCAAATTCCAAGTTTGGCAGCGAGAATCCCCGGCAAAATTGCTGATGGCTAAACCGAGTTCGCGACTAGCTGTGTGCAGGGCTAAGCCGTATTTTTTAACAGATGTTCCGTCTTGGGGATTGCTATTCACGATTACTGATAATTTTCCTTAACAAAAAACAGCGGCAAAGCCACAACTAAGCAACCCAAAAGAATGCCAAATATTCCCGTGTTTAAAATCCTGGAATTCCCCATACCCCCAGTCATCAAAAACAGGACAACTAAACTTGCAAATAAATTTTTATTGGCAAATTCTTTGTGTTGGGAAACTTGATGCTTCACCGCCATAAAACCCGAAGAAACTATTAGCGCAAACCAAGAATTAAAAATGACTATTTGAGAGCCAAAGATAAACCAAACTAAGGCAAACATTAGCGCATCTATCCAAAAATCCTGAGTTTTCAACTTCGGCAGCCAAAATTCTTGGGTAGTAACAGGTGCGATTTTCTTGACTAATTGATTGTGTTGCATCCGCACGAGTTTGTTTCTCAATTGAATCTTGGGATCGATTTGCAATATTTGCTTCCACTCCGGGCGGCGAGAATTGTTGACTCTTCCCAACAGCTTCACGGCTGCGACTTTATTTAACTGCAAATCGGTGAGTCTGGTGGCAATTATTTGAGATAAGTGCGGATAGTAAACGGGGTTGTCTTCGGTTCTGTTGATGACGATATTGAGCTGTTGCTTGGCTTGACTGACTTGGATTGTAACATTGTACGGGGCGAGATCCTCTTGTAAAGCTTGCTGAATTTCGGCTTGCTCTTGGCGAGTGAAAAGCGACACACCGGGCGCAGGTGTAAGCACCCGTTCTGCGGGCGTTTCCGGCGCGTCTAGCACAGGCTCTGCGTCTAAATAGACAGGTTTGGGGTTCAAGTGCCGGATGACTGCTGATGCTGAACTGTAGCGCCGATTGGTGGCACTTTGAAGCATGGTATCGAGGATGCGGCCGAAATCGTCGCTAACAGCAGTCTTCAAATAATTTCGCCAAGCCCAAGAATCCTCTGTACTGTCGAACAAATCGAAGGGAGGAATTTCTGTCAGCAAGTGAATGCAGGTAACGCCCAAACTGTAGATATCGCTGGCAAAAACTGCTTTCCCCATCAATTGTTCTGGGGCTGTATAAGCCGCACTGCCGATGATTGTACCAGTTGGCTGCAAGCCGTTTGCTGTTACTTTCTTAGCTGCACCAAAGTCTACTAAAACAATATCTTTTTGGAAAGGAGAGGGTTGATAGGAACTTTCTAAAGCGGGTAAAGGGGCTGGAGATAGCCGGCGGCGAATGATATTTTCTGGTTTGATATCGCGGTGAATGACTTTGGATTTGTGGACGAAGTGGAGCACTGGCAATAAATCGTTGAGAATTTGCCGAATTTGAGTTTCGGTGAATGCTCCTTTTTGTTCTAATTCTCGGGCTAGGTTTTTGCCGTCTATAAATTCTTGTACTAAATACTGTCTCCCGTCTTGTTCAAAGTGCGCGATTAATTCTGGAATCTGGGGATGTTTGCCCAAGGTTTCTAGCTGGGCTGCTTCTTGGTGAAATAGTTGAGCGGCTTTTTCGGCTGCGGTATTTTGCGGGAAAAATTGCTTGATTACGCACTGCGAAAAAATCAGGGGTTTGGTTTCATCAACTGCTAGAAATGTTCGACCAAAGCCTCCTTGCCCGATCGGCTTTATGGTTCGGTAGCGAGATGCTGATGGCGTTTCTGGGTCAATAGTCAACAACAATTTGGAGCCGCAACTTTGGCACAATTCTGCATCCCCTGGGTTTTGCGGATTCTGACAAGTTGGGTTTAAGCAATAGCACATTGGATTTTAGATTTTAGATTTTAGATTTTAGATTTTTAATTGGGAATGGGGAATGGGGAATTGGGCATCGGGCATCGCGCATCGGTAATTGAAAATTGGAAATTGAATATTGGAAATGGAAAATTGAAGATTGGGTAAAAAGAAGAAACAAGAAAATGAGAGCGTTTTATTTTTTCGTTCTTCCTTCTTCCTTCTTCCCTCTTCCTTCTTCCTTCTTCCTTCTTCCTTCTCCCTTAAGTCGGGACGAGTTCGCCTGGCCGCAATTTTGCCCATTTGCCGGTCTCTTGCTTAAAACTCTGACACCCGACTACATCCCATTCCATTTCAATTTCGTCTTGGCGGGGGCGGATATTGACGTTGATGGTGGGTTCTACGGGGTCGAAATCGGGTGTTTCGGTGAGGTGAAGCTGTTCGTGCTGTTCTTCTACGGCGTGGTAGGTGAAGCAGCGGTCTACATAGTGGCAGTTAATACAAATACACATTCTTGATATCCTCTGTGCATTTCAAAAAGATTGGTGAAATTTGAGCTTTCTGTTAATCTAGCGTAGCAAGAGTTTTATTGTTTGTAAGGAAAGTAGATTTTTGTTGCAATGCCGATTAATTTGCCCTCTTCATTATCTCCTAATACTTGGCCGTTTGATTTGAAACTGCTGACACCGCCTGCTTATCTGGTGGGCGGTGCGGTACGGGATGCGTTGCTGGGCCGCCGATCGCACTATTTTGATTTGGATTTTGTCATGCTAACACGGGCGGTGAAGACTGCTCGAAAAATTGCCGATCGCACGAAAGGTGGATTTGTCTTGTTGGATGCGGAACGCCAAATTGCGCGGGTGGTGTTTGCGGGCGGTACGGTGGATTTGGCGCAGGCGGAAGGGGGGAGTCTGGAGGGGGATTTGCTGCGCCGGGATTTTCGGATAAATGCGATCGCCTACAATCCTTTTACAAGAGAAATCATCGATCCTTTGGACGGTCAAACTGATTTGCGGTTGGGTGTGCTGCGGATGGTTTCGCGGTCAAATTTGGAGGACGATCCGCTGAGGTTATTAAGAGCTTACCGCCAAGCGGCGCAGTTGGGTTTTGCGATCGAACCTGAAACTCAATCGGCGATTCGGGAATTAGCGCCGTTGTTGAGTCGGGTAGCGGTGGAACGGGTGCGGACGGAATTGGGTTATTTGTTGAGCAATCCTAACGGTGTTCCTTGGATTTGTCGCGGTTGCGAAGATGGTTTGTTTTCGATTTGGTTTGAAAGTGCGATCGACCGTTTCGATATTTTGACAAAAATTGACGCATCTGCTGACAAATTAGCTGCAATTTACCCGGAATTAGGGAAGGAATTCGGGCATCAGATTCGAGATACAATTAAAACGCCTTTGTTGGCTGTCGCGAAGCTGGCTATTTTGGCAGATTCTGACCCGACAATTGCTGAAACGCAGTTGCTGCGGTTGAAGTACAGCAATGCGGAGATTAAAAGTGCGATCTGGCTTTTGAAATACTTGCCACAATTGCAAGCAAAACCTATCGCGGAAATGTCTTTGCGAGAACAGTATTTTTTGTTTCGAGATGTGGGAATAGCATTTCCAGTTTTAGCGGTTTTGGCCGTGGCGGCGGGAGGTGCGGTTGAGGATATTTCACTGTTAATTAATCGCTATCTGGATGCTGATGATATTATTGCTCACGCCACACAATTAGTTAGCGGCAATGATTTAATGCAATATTTGAATTTGCCCAGAAGTCCGCGCATCGGTGAATTGTTAATGGAGATTCAATTAGCGCGGGTGGAAGGGAGAATTGCTACTCGCGAAGATGCGCTCAAATTGGCGGCAGAGTTGGTTAATCAGTAAGTTTAAATTGATATATTTCAGAAATTAGAACGGGCATTTTGCCCGTTCCACAAAATTCAACTTTCCCGTGGGGTGGGCTTCTATCCCGCCCTAAAAAGTTAGTTTACAATGCTAAAAAATCAGAATCTTAAACAACATTTTTTAAGTCTTCCGGCAATTCACACTTGCCATCTGCACCAGGTTCAAACTCAACAACTTTCAACACAGCATCAACATTCAGCGGCCCGTAAATGTGCGGGTAATTCTCACCCGCAGCCAATTCATACTTAAGTTCAGATTCTACTTTGTCGGAGTCAATCCAAAGCAGCAGCAATCCTGTTTGTCCCACAAAAAATTTATTAGCAGATTTAAGAACTTGCGGCAGTGTCGAACAGTGGATAAATCCTTCTGTATCTAGGGTATCGCCGCGATAGAATTGAACTTGTTTTGCTTCTTCCCACTGTTGGCTGCGGGTGATGTGAAAAATAATGCTCATAATTGAATAAATTCTAGGTTAAATTGACAATTGGCAGCAAAATTTGAGACGGACAATTCCCGCCACAACTTACTGTCAGCGTGATAATTTTAGCATCGATCGCCCGCGCTTCACCGGGAGGCGCACCCGTTCCCGGATTTACGTCGTAAGCGGGAAAACAAGCCGCACTCAAACTCAGACGCAGCGCATTACCTTTGGCAATTTGCATACAAGTTGGTTGCAGCACAATTTTTAGAGGTGTTTCACCTGAATTAACCCGCACGTAACCTTGACTAAAATTGTAGACGCTGCCGCTATCTTTGACATCAGAAAGTATCGCACACAAATCAAAACTCGGCGCATCGGCGGTACAAAATACTTCGACAATTATATCTCCAGCTAAGTGCAAATCTGCCGTTAGCGGTGCCGAAGTGTATGTTAACACATCGGTGCGGCAGTCAATACTCGATCGCTCCATCGAACCGGCAGGAAATGCAGCGTGACCTCCCAAGGATGGCACCGGCCGCCAAGGGTCATGGACGAATATATCATCAGTGCAAACATCCGCGCAACTCTCTGTTAAAATACCCGCATCTTCTCTCATGGCGGCAAGTCCATTACTTGCTAAAAAATAAGACTTATGATTATTATTAGACCATTTATCAAATTTCCGCCAATCATTCCTCCCCATCTCAAATAGCGAAATCTGCCGCTCGTCTAATATTCCTGTATCAACTCCTTTGAGGAAGCGATCGAACCAGCGAATTTGCAACTCATCCACAGGATTTGAAGCTGCAACACCATAATCCAACTCTCCAACTTTTCGCCCCCAAGGTAAATGCGCCCAAGGGCCAATTATCAAATGCTGCGGACAGGAACTCCGGCTGGTCATTTCCTTGTAAAGATGGATTGTTCCCCGCAAATAAGTATCAAACCAACCGCCCACGTGCAGCATTGGCAAGTCTACATCTTTGATATTTGGCGATAACTTTTCCCAATACTCGCTCGGTCGATAATTATCCAACCAATCGTGATAATATGATTCTGGTGCAAGATTTTTAATAATTTCAGGACGCGCCGGCACCGTATCGTATAGCGGGAGATTTCTCGAAGCTGCATAAAAGGCTTGATAGGCAGAAATATCGGATTTTAAGCGAGCAGTTTCTGCGGCTAGCTGAATTGCCCAGCCGAGATTTGATTGCAGACAAAACGCGCCGCCTTCATAGGCCCAATCTGCGTATAAATTGCCGCCTACCATTGCCGGACAAATTGTGATTAATGCGCTCGGTTTAGCAGCCGCCGCGTAAAGTTGAGTCATGCCTTGGTAGGAAAAACCGTACATTCCGACTTTCCCGTTACTTCCTGGCAAATTAGCTGCCCAATTGACGCTATCAAAACCGTCTTGTGTTTCGCTAACAAATAGGTTAAATTCCCCTTCGGAAGTGCCGCGTCCCCGCACGTCTTGGATGACAACGATGTAGCCGTGTTTGGCGTACCATGCGGGATGGGAATATACGACTGTAGAGGCGAGATCCCTTCCGTAAGGTTGCCGCATTAATAATACTGGAAATTCGCCCTCTGCATCGGGGCGGTAGATGTCAGCATCTAAACGAACCCCATCTTTAGTTAGCATTGACGCTGTTTCTTTCGGACAAAGTTTCAGCATAAATCCTAAAAAACATCAAATAAAAAAGTTCGTAGTAAGGGCTTTAGTGGTTTTTCTAAAGAATCAAGTCCTTACTACAAACCTAGGAATCAAGTTCTTACTACAAACCTAGCACGGTACGAGTACATCCGATCGGCCGAGAACTCTCATATCTTCCTCATCGAGTTCGACTGGTGTACCGCTGCGAATTAGTTCCACAAAATCCTCATTCGGCACCATGATGCACAAAGTGTACAAACGTTCACTGCCCGTATTCTCTATTACGTGAGTGCCTGTTGGAGGCACTAACAAACTATCTCCAGGTTGAATACTAACTGTTTTGCCGTCGCAGGTTGCTTGCCCTCTTCCTTTGAGTACAAAAAACATTTCTACTGCGAATTGATGGCGGTTGGGAGGAGTTTTGCCCCCCACATCGAAAATCTCCACGCAAACTGTTAATGAAACATTAGCTATTACCGGATCGAAGACGATAGCTAATCTATTAGTATCGCCAGGACTGATGCGGAATGCTTGATAGTCTTTCGGAGACTTTATAACAGGAATCACGCACTGGTTTGTCATTTTTTTATTGTTAGTTGTCAGTGGTTATGTTTCTGCTGTCATTAATGAGAATCCAGAGTCATTAGTCCGCCGCTCAACCTCCAAAGTTTATTGATATCACAGGAGAGTTCGCTATCAGAGCAGGAAGCGAGATATATAGGCTTTGCTGTGCGGGACTCTCGCACTCCTAAAAAACGCTTTTTATACTCCCGAGGGATACTCCCCTGATGACTGCTATTTAATTGCTTCTAACATAGCCTGAGAATCCGACAAAAAGCCAAAACATTGTTTAACGTTATAAAGAGTAGCTTGCCAGCAATACTCGGGAGATGTCGTAGCTGTACAATCTTTGACTAAAACACAGTCGTAACCGAGGAAATTAGCATCTTGCAGCGTAGCCATGACGCACTGATCGGCGTTTACTCCTCCGAAGAAAAGTGTAGTTCTGCCGAGGTTCCGCAAGATACTATCTAAAGGAGTATCCCAAAAGCCGCTCATCCGATATTTATCAACGCAAATATCCTCCGGTTTGGGTTTTAATTCATCGACAACCTGCGCCGCCCAACTCCCTGCCATCAGTACAGGTGCGTTGTTTTTTGGCAGCGGATCTCCCAAACCTACGCCGTCGCCTGTGGGATTGTAAACGTGACGGGAAGCTGCACTAATATTGAGCAAATCGGGGCGGTTTCCCCAGTTGATCCAAATAATTGGTACTGCGTGCGATCGCAATTTTGGCAGCAAATTTGTTAAAGGATTAATTGGAGTTCTTGCGGGCGTTACATCTACGCCGATATGTGCTAGCCAACCGTCGGGATGACAGAAATCGTTTTGCATATCTATCACCAACATTGCTGCTTTTGCTAAGTCCAAACGCAGAGTTTTAGTTTCTGTTTCCAGGGTAACAGGTTGAGGCGCGATCGGCGATCGGGTGATATCGGCAATTTTGGCATCAACTTTCCAAGCATTCGGCGGTACGCCCAAAGTGCGGAGAGAATCAGGATTCATATGATTGTGACTCAAAAACAATTTCAATCTTATAACTATTTGATTGTTACTAACTTGTCATATCTTAAATCTTTGTTATAATTAAGTATCCGAGGTAACTTTTTGATTGAGTTTACAATTTATTAACTTTATTATCGTTGGGCGAGCGTTAATGTTAGCGCCTGGGAATCATACAATAAAAATCAATATAAATTTACAGAAAGGGTAAATCTATGAGCTTTATAATTCAAAATGCTTTAATTCCGGTGGATAGCGGTTATGAAACCGCAGATGTGCAAGTGGTGGATAATTGCATAAGTGCGATCGCGCCCAATAACCTCCCCTCTCATTCCCCCGCTTACCAAGGGGGGGATAGGGGGGGTCAAACAGTTATTAACGGCAAAAATAAGCTGCTGCTTCCCGGTTTTGTCAACGCGCACACTCACTCTTCAGAAATGTGGCAACGGGGCATAATTCCCCCTTTGCCGCTGGAGTTGTGGATTGCCGAATTATACGATTTTACACCTCTAGAACCCGAACAAGTTTACTTGAGCGCCTTGGGAACTGCGGTAGAAACATTGCTGTCCGGCGGTACAAGCGTAGTCGATCATTTAGTGTTGATTCCGGGGCAAGAATTAGAGACAATCGCCGCCGCAGTTCGCGCTTATCAAGAAATCGGCATCCGCGCTTTTATCGGGCCGTTAATTCAAGATCAATCCCTGACGGCGGGAATGCCTTCTGGCGATAATGGCATCGAACACGCGGCTTACATTCGATCGACTAAGGCAACTTTGGAATTAATGGAAACAGCCATAAAACAGTTTCACAATCCCGAAAAAGGTGTTAATATGTTGTTGGCGCCAACGGGAATTCAACTGTGTTCCGATGCTTTGTTTGAAGGCTGCATCCAATTGAGCGATCGCTACAACCTTTGCCGTCACGCCCACCTCTTGGAAACGCCCGCTCAAAAACAACTAGCTCACGAAAAATACGGCTGTAGCGCTGTCGCACACCTGCAAAAAATTGGTTATTTGAGTCCGCGAACTTCTTTAGCGCACTGCGTTTGGCTGGACGATTCCGACATTGCGATTATGGCAGAAACTGGAGCGACAGTCGTACACAATCCCCTCAGCAACTTGCGCTTGGGAAGCGGGATTGCACCAATTTTGAAATACCGTCAAGCGGGAGTCAACGTATCTTTTGGCTGCGACGGCGCTGCTAGCAATGACTCTCAAGATTTGCTGGAAGCGATTAAAATTGGTTCGATTTTGCACAATATTACGGATTTGGATTACCGCCAATGGATTACACCGCGCCAGTCTGTAGAAATGGCATCGATGGGAGGAGCAAAAGGCTTGAATCTCGCCGATGAAATGGGTTCGTTGACCGTCGGTAAAAAAGCAGATTTTGTGCTGTATGATTTAACAAGTTTATCATTGCTGCCGCGCACCGATCCGATTGGCTTGCTAATATTGGGACGCCCGACTAATGCGGTAGACAGCGTTTGGGTAAACGGCAAGCAAATTGTCGCCGAAGGTAAGGTGAAAACGATCGATGTTGATGCTTTGAGGCGGGAATTATTCGATCGCAGCGAGTGGACGGGGAAGCGTCAATCGCAAACGGTGAGTGAAATAGAAGCCCACTATCGAAAAGTCATGAACCTGCAAGGTTATTCTTAAAAAATTAACCAATAGAATATGATATCCAGTCCGGTTGAATCACATAATTAGCGCCGCCACTAAAAATTAACGCAATCAACCTCGCAAATCCTCACTCAGAAGCTCTAGCCATGACACCCCCTAACAACCAGATAAATGTAGACGCCAGACTTGTTGCAGCTAATACCAAATTTGGTTTTAACTTGTTCAACACCCTCAGCAAACAACAGCCGAATAAAAATATCTTTATTTCCCCTACTTCTGTCGCCCTCGCACTGTCAATGACATACAACGGAGTCAGCGGAGAAACTAAACAAGAAATGACAAAAGCTCTCGAATTAACGAAAATGAGTCCAAAAGCAATCAACGCAGCCAATCACAATTTGCAAAAGAGTTTGCAAAAAGATGACCCCAAAATTCAAGTATCAATTGCCAACGCGCTTTTGGTCAGACAAGGCTTCTCATTAAAACCCGAGTTTTTGCAAATAAATCAACAATATTACCAAGCCAATCTTACCGAAATAGACTTTGACAGTTCGCAAGAAGCTCTTAGCATCATTAACAACTGGGTGAGCGAAAAAACTCACAGAAAAATTGATAAAATAGTCACTAAAATTAACCCTAATACACTTTTATTTTTGATTAACGCCATCTATTTTAAAGGAAACTGGGAAACGCCCTTTGATCAATCTAAAACTGCCAACAAAACTTTTTATTTAACAGATAGCAGTTCCAAACAGCACCCAATGATGTCCCAGATGGGATCTTATCGGTGCTACGAAACAGAAACTTTTCAAGCAGTCAGTTTACCTTACGGCAAAAAAGGCGCTCTGAGTATGTATATTTTCTTGCCAAACTCCAATACCAATTTGGCAACTTTCTCGCAGCAATTAACACCCGAAAACTGGAATAAATGGATGCAAGAATTTAGAGTTAAAAGTGGAATGATTGAAATACCGCGCTTCAAAATGGAGTATGAGGTTCAACTGAAAGACACACTTATAGCTTTGGGAATGGCAGAATTTTTCGGTGGATTGAAAACAGACTTTTCCCCGATGACTGATAGCCAAGTAGCAGTAGAATCGGTAAAACACAAAACATTTGTCGAAGTTAACGAAGAAGGTACAGAAGCAGCAGCCGTGACTGTAATTGAGATGACGAGATCTATGCCGGCTTTTGAAATGAATGTAAACCGTCCATTCTTTTGTGCTATTCGAGACAATACTACAGGAACAATATTATTTATGGGTACCATCGTTGACCCCCAATAATATCAAAAATAGTAGGTGCGTCAGGAAATGTTCGAGTGACTTTTAATAAAATAACCCTAGCTGGCGCACCCTAACAAGCTAATTCTACGGTAAAATATCAGTCTAAAAATAATCATATTTGCGACAAATTGATGATTAAATTGCACAAATGGCAGCGGATAGTGGGTTTAATAGTTGTTTTTGCGATCGCCCTTACCTCCTCCGCCATATTATCCCCGCGTCTGTTAGCTCAAACCCGCCCCCAAACCCCAACAACCGAATTGCGCGGCGTCTGGCTGACGAACATTGACAGCGAGGTTATTTTCTCCCGCAACAACATCATTGACGCTGTAAATCGACTAGACAAACTCAATTTTAATACCATCTATCCCACGGTTTGGCAAGGAGGCTATACGCTTTATCCCAGCGCTGCCGCCGAACGAGTATTCGGACAGTCGATCGACCCATCGCCCGGATTGAAAGACCGAGATATCCTCAAAGAAATTATAGCACAATCCCGCCAAAAAGGTATAGCAGTAATTCCGTGGTTTGAGTTTGGTTTCATGGCTCCCGCCGAATCGGAATTAGCCACACTTCACCCCGAGTGGCTGGCGCAGCGACGCGACGGTTCAACTATTTGGAAAGAAGGTCAACACGAGCGAGTTTGGCTGAATCCCTTTCATCCCCAAGTGCAGCAATTTATCTTAGATTTAATCCTAGAAATTGTCGATAATTATGATATAGATGGCATTCAATTTGACGACCATTTCGGCTTGCCCGTAGAATTTGGCTACGAGCCGTTAACAGTATCAATGTATCAGGAACAAATCAAAAGCCCTCCCTCCGACGACGCCCGCGAAACATTCTGGGTGCGCTGGCGCGCTGACAAAATCAACGACTTCGTGGGCAGAGTTTCCCGCGCCATCAAATCCCGCAAAGAAAAATGTATTGTCAGCTTATCTCCGAACCCTTTTCACTTTTCTTTACCCGCCCACTTGCAGGACTGGTTTACCTGGGAAAGACGCGGCTACATCCAAGAAATTGTGTTGCAGGTTTACCGCAGCGATATCAAGCGTTTTAGTGCCGAACTGGAACGGGAAGAAGTTAAACTGGCTAAACTTAACATTCCAACTGCGATCGGCATTTTGACTGGTCTTAAAAATAATTCTGTTCCCCTCAAGCAAATTCAAGAACAAGTGCAAGAAGTGCGAAAAAGAGATTTCGCTGGCGTGTCGTTCTTTTTCTACGAAAGCTTGTCGAATTGGGCTAGGGAAACCCTCGAACAGCGCAATTCTGCTTTGCAAGAATTCTTCCCCACAAAGATGCAGCGCCCGCCATCCGAAGGCAGAATTTGAAACCCACGGTTAAAATGAGAAAAAGCATACAGCGCTTAGGAATTGTCATCTTATCTTTGAGCGCTTTCTTAACTATTGGCTATCTCACTCCCAGAAAGTGGGGAAATTACTCGCAAGCAGATTGCACAATTTCTCTATACATTTCCGACCAAGCCATCCACACTGAAATCATTGTTCCAGTTAAAAATGAATATTTTGACTGGAATCAATTTTTACCGCTAACTGAAATAGGGCGGGATGCCACTTCTGATTATAAATATTTGTCTTTTGGCTGGGGAGATAGAGCTTTTATGTTGGAAACTTCTACATCAGCAATCATCAACCCAGTTACAGTATTCAAGGCGCTATTTCTCCCTACTCCGTCTACCGTACACGTTCAAGGTTATCGCGTTCCTCCCCAAAATATTGAAACCAAATGTGTGAAAATTAGTGGAGCGAATTATCTTAAAATAATAAATTTTATTAAAGATACATTCCTATTAGACGCAGCAGGTAAGAAAATTAAAATTAGCTACGGCTACGACAACAGCGATAGTTTTTATGAAGCAAAAGACAGTTACTCTATTTTGAGAACTTGCAACGACTGGACGGCCGAAGCTTTGCAAAAAGCCGATGTCAATACTCCTTTATGGTCAACGCTGTCTGGGGCGATTATGTTTCATGTAAATAGCGGTTGCGAATGTCAAAAATAAATGTGATGCGTAATACAATTTACGATTTTAGATTAAACGATTGGGAATGACTGATTATCTATGGGTTGGGAGCTTGCCTAAAGTTGCATTCTTTTTTTTAACTGGTATAATTAGCAATTTGAGCAAAAATCATGAATGTAATTCCAGCGATCGACTTATTGGATGGAAAATGCGTCCGATTGTATCAGGGAGACTACGCGAAGTCTCAAACTTTTAACGACAACCCCGTCGAAGTCGCCAGACAGTGGGTAAATGAAGGCGCGACAATGCTGCATTTAGTAGACCTCGACGGCGCTAAAGCAGGTCATCCAGTCAACCAAGCAGCCATTGAAGCGATGGTCCGATCCGTAGACGTTCCCTGTCAAGTAGGTGGGGGAATGCGCGATCGCGCTTCTGTGGCTGCTATCCTCAATTTAGGCGTTCGGCGCGTCATTCTCGGCACTGTCGCCGTCGAACAACCGCAATTAGTCGGCGAATTGTGCGGCGAATTTCCCGGTCGAATTCTGGTGGGAATAGATGCCAGAAATGGTAAAGTTGCGACTAGAGGCTGGCTAGAAACTTCGGAAGTTTTAGCAACAGAATTGGCGCAAAAAATGACCGAGTTAGGGGCGGCTGAAATTATTTACACCGACATTCACCGCGACGGTACTATGGAAGGGCCGAATTTGGAATCTTTGCGCGATATTGCTAACGCTATTTCGATTCCCGTAATTGCTTCGGGTGGCGTTAGTTCGATCGCCGATTTGTTAAGTTTGCTGGCTTTGGAACCAATTGGTGTCAAAAGTGCGATCGTCGGTAGGGCAATTTATACCGGCGATATCTTGCTAAAAGAAGCAATTCAAGCAGTCGGACAAGGGCGGTGGCAGGATGTACCGCCAGATTTGGGTTCTTCGAGTTTTGCTTGATAGTCATGTCGAGTTAACTGCCTACCCAATATGTAACACTTATCAATTTTCCGGCTCACAGTCAACAGTCAACAGTCAACAGTCAGCCTAGAATTGTCTTTCTTACCATCATCGTACCCATGTTTTTGAACCATACAATTACAGCTTTAAGTTCTGGGATGGCTTCTCTAATTGCCCCCATACCTTTGTTAGCAACAGTCGAGGCAGAAAATTCGCCGATCGTCCTCAGCGGAGTTTTGCTCAGTTTGGTAGTGATTTATATCGCCAGTAAAATCGGCGCCGAAGTAGCGAGAAACTTCGATTTTCCACCGGTGTTGGGTGAACTTGTAGCAGGGGTGATTATTGGGGTATCTGCTTTACACTTGATCGTTTTTCCCGGAAGCGGGCTGTCAGCATCCAACTCAGGGATTATGACAGTTCTGCAATCGATTAATCATCTGTCTCCGGCCGCCCTCACCAGTGTCTTTGAATCGCAGAGTGAAGTCATTTCAGTGCTGGCTGAATTAGGCGTGATTATTCTGCTGTTTGAAATTGGCTTAGAGTCGGATCTCAAACAACTCAAGCAAGTCGGAATTCAAGCTACCGTTGTCGCCTGCGTAGGTGTGGCAGTTCCCTTTGCCGCGGGTACTGCAGGCTTAATGATAATTTTCCACACGGCAGCAATTCCAGCAATTTTTGCGGGGGCAGCTTTGACCGCAACCAGCATTGGAATTACCTCCAAAGTGTTGTCTGAATTAGGACAACTGAACTCTAAAGAAGGTCAAATTATTGTCGGTGCGGCGGTGATTGATGATGTGCTAGGAATTATTGTCCTGGCTGTTGTCGCCAGTTTAGCCAAAACCGGGGAGATTGATGTTGTTAATGTCATCTATTTGATCGTAAGTGCAACTGCCTTTCTGCTAGGTTCGATTCTCTTGGGTGGTGTCTTCGACAAAACTTTCTCGGCGGTGGCGGGTCAACTCAAAACTCGCGGCAATATTATCATCCCGGCATTTATCTTTGCTTTCTTCATGGCTTTTCTGGGCAACGCAATTCATCTCGAAGCGATTTTGGGTGCGTTTGCGGCTGGTTTGGTGTTGGATGAAAGCGATGCCCGCCTAGAGTTGGATGAACTGGTGAAACCCATCGCCGATTTATTTGTGCCCATCTTCTTTGTAACGGTGGGTGCTCGGGCGGATTTGGGGGTTTTGAACCCAACAGTGCCGGATAATCGGGCGGGACTTTTGATTGCCGTATTTTTGATTTTGGTTGCTATTTTTGGCAAGATCGTAACAGGCTGGGTGGTGTTTGGTCAGCCTGGAATCAATCGATTGGCGATCGGAGTGGGGATGATTCCTCGGGGCGAAGTCGGGTTAGTGTTTGCCGCCATCGGTTCGGCGAGTGGGGTTTTGGATAAACCGTTAGAAGTCTCGATTATTATCATGGTGATTCTGACGACTTTTTTGGCTCCGCCTTTTCTGCGGATTGTCTTTGGGGATACGGTAGAGCCTCCTGCTAGCGGGGAACTTTCTAGCGAGAAAATCGTTTGATTGAGGGAATTTGAGTCTAGGACGATCGACTCATTGAGAAATACAAATGTCGATCGTCCAAATTTATTTAGCCGTAATAATAAGTTCTAAGTTGTTATAAGCGGCTACAACTTGACTTTTAACTCATAACAATTGTCAGCGAGTTGAATCAGTTCGCCCAGACCCCAGGTACCCCGATCGTTCAAAAATTCCGCTAGTTGATTCGGGATGGCTTCTAGGCCCAGAAATGCCCCGCTGATGGCACAAGCCATTGCTGCGGTGGTATCCACATCGCCACCGACGGCGATGCTAGTGCAGAGAGTTTCCCAGTAATCTTGAGGTGTTCTCAAAAACGCATATAAACTCCACAAGACGCTACCAACTACAAAAGGGGAAATTCCTTGCCAAGAGTCCTTGTAGTTTAACGGGAGTCCAGCTCTAGAAATCAACTCTACGGCTGACTCTGGAGGCAATTTGACCCAATCAATCAAATCTTTGAGCAAAGCGGCAAAGGAAGAATCAACTTCTCCTACCCATTCGCTCAGTTGACCCAGAAATGGCTCAGTTTCAATCATCATGTCAGATTGAAGGGCGATCGCCACAGCCCCGGCGATCGCCACAGCCCCGGCCGAACACCGCGAATCTTGATGGGTGATGCGCCCTTGATCGCAAGCAGCTTGTACAAGCTGGGACGGGCGATCGTAGAATATTAAGCCGATGGGTGCAGCCCTCATAGCACTGCCATTACCAGCATTGGGAGCAGGAGTACCAGCTTCTTGCCAAGCAACGCCCCGAATCAGGCGGTTTGCAGCTTCTTCTGTCGCTCGACCGCGCCCGACAATGCGCTGCCCGGCGAAAATGTCAGCAATACGGGTGGCGTAGTCGCTGGGGTCGAATTCGCCACAAGCGACGTAGCTTTGGAGGAGTTCGCGGGCGAGTTGGGAGTCGTCGGTGTATTGACCAAAAGGCAAGCCGAAGCGATCGCGATCTCTGATTTTTTTGCGTATAACTTCGTAGCGGACAAAGTTTTGGCAAACTTCCGGAGAATAGCCTTCTACTCTACAGCCTATAGCGTCGCCGAGACACTGACCGATCAGACAACCTCTAAATTGTTCGAGACGCGGTACTGTCATTTATCTAGCTTTAAGTAGGTCGATCTAATCTTATGTTAAATCCCCGACTCCTTAAAGCTTGCTGTCGAGAGTCAGAGAGCCCACTGCTGACAGTAACTACTTGTCTGCCCCCTTTTTTTATTGAATTTGAACTCACCACTTTTCTTTTATTTACACAAATCATTCAGATGCGCTATAGCAGTTTTCCAGTTACTTAAAAAACGCTATATATAGAGGAATGTGATAGCAGTTATTTACCCACGAGTGCTACAGCACCGCTTTGCAAAACAGGAATTTCAATTAGAAACTCTGTTCCTTGATGGGGTTGAGAGAAGCACTCGATGGAGCCACCGTGCTTATCAACTACAATTTGATAGCTGATGGATAGCCCTAATCCAGTTCCTTTACCAGTTGGTTTTGTGGTGAAGAAGGGATTGAACACCTGTTGTCTAACAGTTTCCGTCATCCCTGGCCCATTGTCTTGAACTTGAATCACCACGTTTTTAGAATAACCGGACCCAGTTTCGTTTGTGACTAGCTTAGTCCGAATAGTGATGCGACTGGAATTCTTTTGGGTGTCTTTTGGAGAACGCTGATTGTCGTAGTTTTCTAAAGCATCAATCGCATTTGCCAGAATATTCATAAAGACTTGGTTCAACTGTCCGGCATAGCACTCTACTCGCGGTAAGTCGCCGTACTCTTTAACAATTTCAATAGCAGGATGAGCCGGATTTGCCTTCAGTCTATTTTGCAAAATCATCAATGTGCTGTCAATTCCCTCGTGGATATCAACAGGCTTCTTTTCTGCCTCATCCAGCCGCGAGAAGTTTCGCAGCGACAGGACTATTTGACGAATGCGATCGGCTCCTACCTTCATTGAAGTCAGCATTTTGGGCAAATCTTCACTAATGTAGTCCAGATCGAACTCTTCAATTTTTTCCTGAATTTGGGCATTAGTTGGATAGGTTTGCTGGTAAAGCTGAATCAACTTTAGTAAATTTTGCGTGTAGTCGGCAGTATGGCTCAGGTTGCCATAGATAAAGTTGACTGGATTATTAATTTCGTGAGCAACACCAGCAACCAGTTGCCCCAAACCTGACATTTTCTCTGCCTGAATAAGCTGTGCCTGAGTTTGCTGTAAGGTTTTGAGTGCAACCTCAGCTTGCTCTTTTGCTTGCCTTAACGCAGCTTCGGCTTGCTTGCGCTCAGTAATATCCAGTGTCAAGGAAGCAACTCCAACAATCTTTCCAGCCTCCCCTACTAAAGGCGTATTGAACCATTCGCAAATAATTGTTTTGCCGTCTTTGGTAATATTTTCGTTGACGCTGTAGATTCCTCCAACCTGACTCAACAACTCGTTCATAACTCGATCGACTACCTCTCTGGCAGACGCAGGCACAATTAATTCTGCGGCATGGTGTCCGATCGCCTCTGTAGCCGTGTAACCAAAAATCTTCTCGGCCGCTGGATTCCAGGCAGTGACTTTAAAGTTTAAATCCCATTCCACAACTGCCAGCGAACTTTGGCGGAATAGAAAAGATAGCCGCTGTTCCGACGCTTTGAGTTCTTCTTCTACCTGTTTCCGTTTAGTAATGTCAATCCCTGTTTTGATGATGTACTCAATTTCACCTTGATTATCGACTAAAGCAGTATCTGACCAGGCAATCCGTCTGAGTTGTTGATTTTTGCTCACCCAACTGCCTTCATACTGCTGGGGAAAATTACCAACTTGTAAAGACTCAAAAGCAGTTTTGGCTTGTCCAGCTAAGTCTGAGTTCGGGAACAAGTCCCAAATGTAGCGCCCTTTCACTTCACTAAACGAGTAATGAGTCGTTTGTTCGCAAGCCCGGTTAAAGCGAACGATTTGTCCCTGCGGGTCGAGCACAACTACCAGCGCACCTGCAATTTCAAGAATGGCTGAAACGAAATTGCGTTCCACTTCAACTGCTGTAATCAGTTCCTCTAACTGGGTTGCCATATTGTTAAATGCGATCGCCAATGTCCCCAGTTCGTTTTGGCTGTTGATGTTGACCCGTGTATCTAATTGCCCCGCACTGAGTTCAGTAGCTGCCGTGGTTAAGCGCTGGAGCGGCACCACAATTTGCCGAATAAATAGATACCCAATGCCAACAGCGACGATCGTCACCACCGCCAATGAGCCTCCCATAACTGAGAGCATCTGGTAAACGGGAGCATACGCCTCAGCCGTTGGCAGTTCTACAACCACATTCCAATTCACGCTCCGAACTAAGGCAGTAGCTCCTAATACTTCTACCTGCTTTAGACCCTGATAAACGTTAAGGTGCTTAGTATCTTCGGATGCTTTCAAGAATTGAAAAAAGGGGCGCTTAGAAATATCTTGAAGTTGAAACGTTTCTGGCTTACTACCCTTTTGAGCAATGAGAAAATTACGCTCATCAACTACATAGACATAACCCGTCTTGCCCACCTCCGTTTGGGAAACAATAAACCAGAGAAAGTTGAGATTTACCTGCGCTAATAGCACCCCATCCACCTCATCTCGCTCATTCCGAATCGGAACCGCCAGAATGGTGGTTGGTTGGTGAGTTTGAGGATTAATTTCTACAGGACTCACATAATCTTCCTGTTGTTTAAAGGCACGAATAAACAGTGGCGAAGTGGCTGGATTTTCTAACTTGAGCGGTTCGTAGGGTGAAACTGACGCGACAACTTGTCCCTTCCGGTTCAAAATGGCAACGGCTTCATAAGCATCATTATGACGAATCATCCCTTCCAACAGGCTCTGCTGCGCTTGAAATTGAAATTTTGTGAGTCCTTTGACCCTAGCTAAATAGCTCAGTTTTCGTTTCAAGTCATCTAAATAATTATCAATTTGCCCTCCTGCTGTCTGGCTGCGCTCTTCTTGGAGCGATCGCGATTGCTGGATCTGCGCCTGAAAGCTGAGGTAGATCAGCAAGCCACCTGTGGGCAGTAAGCTCAGAAGAACCAAAAATATCAAACCATATCGGAGCTGATTTGCAATAGAAAAGAAGCGTTGCCAGGGATGAGAACGAGAGCTTCTGGCGATCTGCAGAACGCGCTCGTTGCGTTGATTTTGCATCGGACTTAGGATCAATATTGGTAAATCAATTAATCGGTGGACTAAGGAGAAACATCGATTTTGCCAGTCGTCACAGCTTCTCGGATCATCTTGAAAGTATCCTCTTCCTGAGACGTGAGACTACCACGGAAAGGGGCAAAGTCGTAGATTTTTTCCTTGAGCCCAAACTTGTAAAGTTTTCCTTCCCAGCGACCTTGCTGGGTTAACACTGCCACATTTAGCACCAGATTGGGGATGTCCTGTAGAACGCTAGTTAGGACTTTGCCGGGAGCCACTTCGTACTGATCCTTTGTCCTACCAATTACCAAGACTCCTGGCTTTTGCGAAACGGCTTTTAGCGCGGCTAACCCTGCCTCACCCGCGTTGAATGCCAAAACATCTACTCCAGAAGCAACCATATCCGTTGCCACTTTGGTGGATTTTTCCGTATCAACCCAAGAGTTGAGAAAAGCCGTCGAGGCTTGAACAGAGGGATTCGTTGCCTTCACTCCCCGCCTAAACAAGGCTTCTTCTTCTTTGTAAACCGGATAAGGTTCACCCACAATATAGCCAACTTTATTGCTTTTGGTCTTCATGGCAGCCAAAGCGCCTGCGAGGTACCCCACCTCACCCGATCGAAAGGCAACAGCCCCCAAATTTCTGTTATTCCCTGGATGCGTTGTAATTAGGGCAAATTTCGTTCGCGGAAATTCTTTAGCGACCTTTTCGGAAGCTTTGGAATAGGCACCACTGGCTGCAATTACCAGGTCATAGCCTGACTGGGCATATTTGCGTATGGTAGGTTCACTATTTTCACCGTCCATACTGTCAGTAATGTCTACCTCAGCATTAAATTTATTTTTGATTAGATTCAATCCTTCAAAGCAAGCTTGATCCCAACTTTGGTTATCTTTGGCGCCTGTGGTGAGCATTGCCACTCTAAAGCTGCTAGAGGTAGTTGGTTCAGGGGAAGAGTCTACGTTCGGAGTCGATCGACTGCAACCGATCGCAAAAACCAGAGCTAGAGCCGCCAGAGTCATTTGTTTAAAGAAAGATTGAATTCGCATAAGAGCTTTTCGCAGCAAGGTTAATTTTTTGACCCCTAAAAATTATTTAAAGGGTATCTCAACAATCTTCAGAACTCTTACTCTCGCTCGCATTTAATGACTCTGACAGCTTCAGCGTAACACTCATTTAAGCTCAACAACAAGTAAGGACACGGCACTGCCGTGTCCTTACTACTCTAACCTCCAATTAACCGAATTTGTTTGCTATTACTTAACAAACAGCATTTCTTGATAAGTAGGCAGAGGCCACAAATCATCAGCCACTTCACCTTCCAGAGCATCCGCATACTTGCGAACCTCATCCATCAAAGGACGAATTGTTTGCGAAGCATACTGCATATGGTCTTCTGTCGAAGCAAAATCGTGCTTGCTCAAAGCAGCACTCAATTTGCTCGCAGTATCCATCATGGACTTAACGAGCACTGCTACTTTTTCGGCACTTTCCTTTTCCAGTTCAATTCCAATCTCTTTCAATTTAGAAATCGTGCCAGAAACTTCAGCTAAATACCTCAAAGCTGCGGGGTAAATAATGGTTTTTGCCATGCTTATTACCAGTTTTGCTTCGACTTCAATTGCCAGTAAATACTGCTCAGCATAAACATCGTAACGGCTTTCCAATTCAACTGGAGTCAGAACACCTGTCTTTTCAAACAAGTCTTCAATGTATCCTTCCTTCAACACGGGCAAAGCATCTGCCGTAGTCCGCAAGTTAGCTAAACCCCGTTCCTCAACAGCCATTTTGTGCCATTCTTCCGAATAGCCGTTGCCGCCAAATACAACCGCACCGTGTTCGTCCATCACTTCTTTGAGAAGTGTTTGGATGGCAGCATTCAGTTCAGTTCCGTTAGCCAAATCGCTTTCTAATTTGTTAGCAATCCAGTCCAAAGAATCTGCAAGAATTGTATTCATCGCCACCAGCGGCCCGGAAACAGACTGACCGGAACCTACTGCACGGAATTCAAATCGGTTTCCAGTAAAGGCAAAGGGCGAAGTCCGGTTTCTGTCCCCAGCATCCTTCATGAAAGTAGGCAGTGTTTCTACACCTAAGTTCATAATTCCCCGACCTTTAGAGTCCTTAACTTCTCCCCGGCTAATTTGCCCGAAGATATCTTCTAATTGCGAACCCAAATAGACAGAGATAATTGCTGGTGGAGCCTCATTTGCACCCAATCTGTGGTCGTTGCTGGCAGTAGCAACTACGGCGCGCAATAGCGGGCCGTATTTGTGAACTCCGCGAATCACAGCGCCGCAGAAAACTAGAAATTGTATGTTCGAGTGCGGTGTATCGCCGGGGTCTAATAAGTTCCCTTGGGTGGCATTGCCGACCGACCAGTTGACGTGTTTGCCGGAACCGTTAATGCCCGCGAAAGGCTTCTCGTGCAGCAAACACATAAAACCGTGTTTCTTCGCAGTGTTGCGGAGAATTGTCATGGTTAATTGTTGGTGGTCGCTGGCGACGTTTGCTGCTTCAAAAACTGGTGCAATTTCAAACTGACCGGGAGCTACTTCGTTGTGGCGGGTTTTGGCAGGAATTCCGAGCCGATACATTTTTTCTTCTACTTCCTGCATGAAGACTTGAACGCGCTCTGGAATCGCTCCAAAATAGTGGTCGTCAAATTGCTGACCTTTTGCAGGAGGTTTGCCGAAAAGGGTGCGACCTGCTAGCAGTAAATCGGGGCGGCTGTTGGTGAAATTGGCATCTACCAGGAAGTATTCTTGTTCGGAACCGCAACTGGAATTTACCGGAGCAATTTCGGTATTTCCTAATAGCTTTAACACTCGGGTTGCTGCTTTGTTCATTGCGGCAATGGAACGCAAAAGCGGCGTTTTCTTGTCTAAGGCTTCACCTGTCCAGGAGATGAAAACAGTAGGGATGCACAATGTCATGCCGTTGTCTGTTTCCATGACATAAGCCGGGCTGGTGACATCCCAGGCTGTGTATCCGCGAGCGGCTGCAGTGGAACGGATGCCGCCGTTGGGGAATGAGGAGCCATCGGGTTCGCCTTGTACCAGAACTTTGCCGGCAAATTCTGAGATGACGGAGCCATCGCTTTGCACTGAGATGAAAGCATCGTGCTTTTCGGCGGTGCTGTTGGTTAGCGGGTAAAATACGTGGGCGTAATACAGGGCTCCTTTGGAAATAGCCCAATCTTTCATTGCTGCTGCAACTACATCAGCTACGGAATCATCTAGTTTTTGGCCAGTTTGAATGGTGTTTTTAACTGATTTGAAAATGCTTTTGGGCAGACTTTCTTGCATCTTGCTCAGACTAAAAACGTCTGTTGCCCACATATCTTCTAACCGCTTGGGAGGCTGGGCAGGCATCTGTTTGCGGTTGACGATTTGAGAAATTGCTTGAACGCGCGATTGGTTTCCACTCATGGTTATTTTTATTGGGATTGCAGGACGAGTTGTTGAGAAAAAATAGATGTTAGCAAAAGTCTAACGATTGACGAATATGTTGGATTTACCCAACCTTTTTAGTCAAAGCTAACTTTTGGGAGAATGCCTTTTTGGCAGACTCTAAAAGATTGGAGGAGGGAGGCGCAATGACTTCGCCGTCCATCGGGTGTGACAATCCAGTGTGAGATGCGGTTGGATTGCGGTTATTAGCAAGAAGATAGATGGCAAGAGCCTGTACAAACTTGAGTCAACATTATAGATGTCTGCACTGCACAAATTTAGTAACTAATCTTCACCCTGGTCAGCTCAAAAATTTTGTGCGAATCAATTCCGATGAATTCAGGTCAAAACTACTTATGGTTTTTAACGGTTCGACGATCGATAAATCGCAGTCCAGCAAACAACGCACTCGTTTAGGGGTTTTGGAGAATTATGGAGAGTACACAATCTACACTTGGAGAGTTTAAACAATCATTAACCAAATAAATGTATTCTAGGCTACAGAAATTTAGTTTTTTTTCCGAAGGGTCGATCGCACCGATCGCACACAACCGCAGGATTTCAGTGTAACAGGGCATGGGGCATGGGGCATGGGGCATGGGGCATAGGGCATAGGGCATTGGCCCGCGCAGGGCATACGTCACCACGCTTGAGAACCGCTATATAAGAAATAAAGTCTGGCAACCCTTCTAAAATTTGGTGCAACAATTTGCCGTAGAAATCTTTACGAGATTTGGGAACTTATTAAACTGTTATAGCCGCAGTTTAATGAGCATAAATGAGTAAGTTGATAGTTTTTAGTTAAGTGGTTGGTAATCCGAAGACTTCAGAACATGAGCCAAAAAGCGTTCTGTGTAGTACAAAGCTAATTGATTGCTCGGCCCATTAAAAACTGCATCAAAGGCGTGTTCTGCCCAAGGAATTTCGAGCAAAATAGCCCGATCGCCCGTGGCTCGCAATCGTTCGTAGAGCGATCGACCAAACTTGGGCTGAACGATATGGTCGCGACCTGCATAAACCAGTAGAGAAGGGGGAAGATTCGGTTTAATATAATTTATGGGAGAAGCCCGACGGTAAAGCTCGTTGAGTTCGTCTGGGGTTCCTCCCAAAAAGGCACGCAAGACGGCTCGAACATTTATGGCATCAGGAAAAGGTGGGTCATTGTATCCCCGTATCAGGTCATTTGGCCCGTAATAGTTGACCACGGCTCGAACTGGAAGCACACTAGAATTATAAGCAGTTAGCATTGCTAAATGGGCACCTGCAGACCTTCCCATAAGAGCCATTCGATCGAGATCGATTTCCCAATCACCAGCATGAGTTTTGATATAGGAAAGAGCGGCTTGTACGTCCTCAATTTGAGCAGGAAACCGATACTTGGGAGCGTGGCGGTAATCAACTGCAACCACACAATAGCCTTGGGCGGCCATATAGCGGCTGAATTCCTCATTGGAATCGGCATTGCCTCTCTGCCAAGCTCCCCCGTAGAGCGTGATAATCGCCGGATATTTGCCAATTTGCATCGGCCGATAAAGGTTTAGTTGCAGTGGAACTCCGTCAGGGTTGGCAAATCCAATAGCCCGATCGATCCTCACCTTCCTAATGGGAATTCCTCGGAACGCATCTGCTAGGATAAACGGTTGAGGGCGTAGCTGGGCGCGATCGGCTTGAGGAACGGCTGCTAAATAGTTTTCCCCTAGAACAGCTTGCATTTGGGTAGCTATGGCTGCATTGGCTGTTGGGAACTGAATCAGGGGTAGCAGGCCCAGGATGAGGGCGAACAGGTTACAAATTGACAAAATAATGTAGACTTTGCCTTGATGCCGTCTGAGCAGGTTCAGCAGAAGGGCGATCGTATTGATACCGACCAACCAAGGACTGATTTCGGGTGCTCCCACCGCCAAAGGGTACAGGAACATCGTGGGTGCTGGTAGGATGACCCAGAGACTGAGAAATAGTGCGATCGCACTCAGGAACCAAGAAATAAAGGGCGAGACTAAGAATGCTGCCAATAAGGGTAACTTTTTGCGGTTCTTCTTGTGGAGCATCGGATTTTCGCAGCCTAATTTTTAATCAGTTTAAACTAATACCATCGCCCTAAAATATGCTATAATGACACTGATAGTTTAACAAATATTTCCTAAAAGTATATTCCCCAAAAAGCATTGATTTAACACCTAAGTAGTTAAAAATAATTTAATCACCTTGCGCCACAAACAGGATATTTCTTTGGGGAAATAGTTCTTACATCACTATTGCATAAATTTTGATAATTGGCAACACATTTTAGATTCAAGCATTAGGAATGACTTGTGACTTTCCGGGTTGGAATTTTTTATAAAATTGCATTTTTTTTACTGCTAAGCTAACACGCATCTAAATTTGATAGTCAACTTTGATGAAATTATTGTGGTGTCTCCCGCCCTTTAAACAATACACTTTAGATACCTACAGCTTATCAGCAGCGCTAATTCGGTTGAATTAGGTGAAGCAACTTATACTCTGCGTCAAGAGCATTTTTAGCTCTAAAAAGGAATACTATAAACTGCCCAACTTACAGTGCTATAACTTTTATTTTTCAACTGCACGAGGTGCAACCATATTCCAATTCACTTGAGAAACACCGTACATAATAAAATTATCCAAAACTCCGTAAGCATCCCCACAATTGTAACCTTTAGCATCAACACATTTCTTGTCCGCCCTTTGATTCACAGCCACAAAAATATCAACTCCCTCCGGCAACACACCCGCATACATCTTTAAATTAGCAAAATCATCAAGGATGCGACCTTTATCATCCAGCGGCGGCAATTTCCACTCTTTCGGATTATTATTGCCCCCTAACTGGATTGCCCAAGCATAAGTACCGTCTAGCGCTCCGTTGTGGGCAGTATATCGATTCCAAACCTGATTTCGCTTTTCTCCGATGCGCGGGTTATTCTCATAACCGCCCACCCAGTATTCTGACATAAATTTAAGAAAAACTTCAGCTTCCGCAGCAAGCGAACCAGTACCAGGACTCAAATCAGTGTTTCTGCTGCTAAACGGAACTTGGCTTAAATTCCAAGACCAATTTATTTTCCCCGGCTTCGGATTTAGCCAATTAGAAAAATCGCAGAAGCTACCCTTCCAGATGCAGTGCGGCCGCTTCACATCCCATCCCTGCCAATAGTAAGTCTTCCCGTTCCAATCGCGTTTGTCTGGCTCGCGATCGCCAAGATTTTCTACTTCTTGGGTCATAAAAATTCCCCGGTCAGCCGCAGTAGAAATTCCTAAGTCAGTTTTGAAGAAAACCTCCAAAGCAGAACCTTGATGAGTTGCTGGTTTAGCCATTTTAGCAGCATATCTGCCGGAAGCAACAAGCTGCTCCAAAATAATTGTAGGAAATGCCGGACTGGTATTGGAATAGTGATATTGACCGAGAGGATACTGAAGGCATCGCCCAGCCAAAACCTGCATAGTTTCTGCTAAAGTAGGACTTGGCAAAAAATAGCCCGCGCCAGGAGAAATGCCGAGTTGATTTTTAGCAGAACTGATAGGTTTGTAGCCCCACTCATTGACAAGTAACTGTTCTTGTGATTGAAAATTTGCTGGAGTTTTTAGATTGCGAAGCACAGGCAAATTTGCGGTGATATCTTCACCATATCTGGGCGCGCTGCGCTGAAGTCCCGATCTGTGCGACAAAAAATGCCCGAGGGTGACGTTTTGCCACTGTTTGTCTGCAAATCCTGAGTTAAGATTGGCACACTTGCTGTCTTTCACGGGAACGGGAAATTTGACTTTTCCCGAAAATACGGCGTGCAAGTTTTCAGGGATAATCGCTACTGGATATTGTTTGTTCAAACCGGGAATTAGCGGCGGATAATGCTCTGGATCGAACAATTTCATCCCTTCAATTTGGTCGTCAGTCAGTTCTAAACCGGCCCGATCGCGCGCCGTCTGTTTAAGCGCCCAGCGTACCATTGCAAAGGTAACAGGCTTGCTGATACTGCCCATACGCATGGGGGTATCTGCGGGTACGATCGCCGCCAGAGGAGCCTGCATATCGTCGCCACAAGCCGGATTCCAGTTATTAGTAGGTCTGCCTTTCATGCGGCCGAAACCCCAAACACCGACGGGTTTACCTTTAACAGAAACACCCAGTACGGCCGAACCGACGCAGCGGTGGCGCATGAATTCTGTCAGGGATTGCAAAATCGGCTGGAGTTGCGCGTCACCGCTACCACTAATGGGGATGTTTTCTTGCGCTAAAGCTGTGTTGTTGTTGGACTCGTAAAGCTTTCCCAAGCCTCCTAAGAGGATAGCCGAAATTAAGGTCAAAATTGTGTAGAAAAGTTTGTTAATTCTTTGGCGATTGCCCCCAATATTCATCATAAAAAACTCCTGTTTAAAAATGTATGTGGGTTCAACTCGGTCAGCTCGATTTGAGTAACAGATACGTTATTGAGAGTGGCTATAATTTCACCTGTTGCTGTCAAACGGATTAAGGTGTCGCTGTTGGCTTGACTAATTGACAGTTGAGAGGCAGTCAAACCTCTAGTAAGGGCGATCGCATCTTTTCCCGGTTCAAAATCTAGAATGATATCCATCCCTGAATCTGCCCTAAGCAGAAAACGATCGTTCCCACTTCCTCCTATTAAATAATCATCTCCCAAATCGCCGCTTAAAAAGTCGTCTCCCGCTCCCCCAAATATGGTATCATTGTCTTTTCCTCCCCAAATCGTATCATTTCCTTCACAGCCATCAAGTAGGTCGTTATTTTCATCACCCTGCAAGTAATCGTTGCCACTGCCACCACAGGCAGTATCGTCACCTAAATTTCCCAACAGAGTATCGTTGCCTTCACTGCCTAAAATTAAATCTCTATCCTTACCTCCCAATAATAAATCGTTTCCTTTGCCCCCATCTACAAAATCCGAGTCTTCGTTGCCGTGAATGAAGTCGCTATCTTCTCCGCCATTGAGCGAATCTTCTCCTCGATTTCCAAATAATCTATCTCTTCCTTCATTACCAAGAATAATGTCTTGATTCTTGCCACCGAAAAGCAAGTCATCTTCCGTTCCACCCGAGATAAAGTCGTTGCCTTCGTTACCGTTTAAAAAGTCATTTCCTTCGCCGCCAAACAGGTTATCGTTACCTTCTTTTGCCTGGAAATAATCCTCGCTGCTGCTGCCGTCGAATGTCTCATTGCTAGCAGTACCTGTGAGGGGTAGATCGATCGTACTATTCACAACTACCTTTTCTACAGGATTCGGTTGGTTGAGATTTGGGAGGGATAGAGAGTTACAAGGGCAATCTTCTGTCGGAATTTCTGTCGGTGTCGGAGTTGCTGTGGGAATCTCTGCAGGAATTTCTGTGGGAACTTCTGCGGGAATTGCCGTTGGTGTTGGCGTTTCTGTCGGAATTGGTGTCGGAGTTGGTGTTGGCGTTTCTGTCGGAATTTGTGTTTCTGCGGGAATTGGTGTCGGAATTGGAGTCGGAATTGGTGTTGGCGTTTCTGCCGGAATTTCTGTCGGTGTCGGAGTTGGTGTTGGCGTTTCTGCCGGAATTTCTGTCGGTGTCGGAGTTTCTGGGGGAATTTCTGGGGGAATTTCTGGGGGAATTTCTGTCGGAGTTGGTGTTGGCGTTTCTGTGGGAGTTGGTGTTGGTGTTGGTGTCGGAGTTTCTGTGGGAGTTGGTATTGGTGTCGGCGTTGGTGTCGGAGTTGGTGTTGGTGTTGGTGTCGGAGTTTCTGTGGGAGTTGGTATTGGTGTCGGCGTTGGTGTCGGAGTTGGTGT
>NZ_JAUBQB010000034.1:32216-63825 GCF_036701035.1 Microcoleus sp. Pol7_B2
TGGTGTTGGTGTCGGAGTTTCTGTGGGAGTTGGTATTGGTGTCGGCGTTGGTGTCGGAGTTTCTGTGGGAGTTGGTATTGGTGTCGGCGTTTCTGTCGGTGTTGGTGTCGGAGTTGGAGTGGGATTAGAGTCATCACTATCATCATTGACAATGATGCCCGTACTTTGGTTGGCGGCGGGATCGATGGTGGCGTTGGTGGCGTTGTTGAGGGTAACGCTGAAAGTTTCATTCGCCTCGAATTTGTTGTCGCCGTTAACAATTACAGCGATCGTTTTTGTTAGCGCTTCTGGCGAATTAAAGATGAGATTACCGTCATTATCTTCGTAGTCGATATCGCCCGTAGTAGCCGTACCGTCATATGTCTTGTAGTTAACAGTAATGGGCAAACCAGAAGCATTGGAGAGGCTAACGGTGTAGTTGTAGGTAGTTGTGCCTGTATTGCCTTCAGCTTGGTTAATCGTGGCGGGGGCGATGCTGACAGTTGGAGGGTTATCGTTATCTGCAATTGTCAAAACTGCATTGTTGTATCGATCGCCAACTGTAGCATTTCCCGTTGGATTAGTTAGAGATAAATTAACCGTTTCGTCAGCTTCGTCGATCGCGTCATCGGCGATCGGAATAGTAACAATTTTTGGTGTCGTATCGCCGGCGGCAAAGTTAATTGCGATCGGCGTATTGGTGTAGTCAGCAGCAACAGCAGTGCCATCCGTCAGCGTCAGCGTTGCCCCAACTGCACCTTTGTTACCACCGATGCGATCGACAGTAATCGCTGCACCTACAACTGTACCGCTTTCATTCACCGTGTAAGCGGGGTTGCTCAATTGCAGTAAGCCGGGGGAAGGTTGAGAAAATTCGGAAGTTTCGTTAGTTGTTAAGTTAGTAGCAGTAGTAACGATCGCCCCTGTTGCAGTTAAAGGCGGCGATATAAAATTAGCATTGCCAGCAGCATCAGTGATGACATTAACAAAGTTGAGATAAGTTTGTCCTTCGCCGTTACCGCTGGGATCTAGAACAGTATTGTCAAAAAATTCGACGCGGAAATTTGTATTGGGAATGCTGTTGAGAGTGCCGCTAATAGTAATGTTGCCGTTGCTAGCAGTTGCAGAGTTTAAAACAGGAAAATTTTGCAAGCCGTTGCCGCCTGTGTCCGCATCTCCCAAGTCGTTTGGAGTAACGCCGTCGCTAGTTAGGGGATCGGCATCGCTATCGAGATCGATACCCAAAACACTATTGGAAAAAATCGAATTGCCTAAGATTGCCAAGCCGTTGCCACCAGTAACTTGAATGCCGTTACTAGCATTAAATGCGATCGTATTTCCTTCTCCTGCTGCGGTGCCGCCGAGGCGGTTATTGACACCAGTATCTTGAGCTATAACGCTGTACAAGGTATTGGGTAAAGGAGTGCTGCCGTCAGCTTGCGTGCCGATATAATTGCCGATAACGCGGTTGCCAGTTGTCTCGTTGCGCTGGAATAAGACCGCCACTTGGTTGCCGGAAATGACATTGCGTTCTTGGGGTGTCGCGCCACCGATGATGTTGCTTTCGCCAACACCGATGAAGATGCCAATCAGATTTCCCAAAGCGGCAGTACCGGTGATATTAGTGCCGATATAGTTGCCGACAACCCGGTTTGCCGCAGGTACAACGCCTGAACCGGGCCCTTGTAGAAAAGCAATACCCGCAGTCTGACTGCCAGAAATGATATTGCGTTCTTGAGGCGTTGTTCCACCGATAATATTGTTAGAAGCGCTGGCAATAAGGATGCCATACAAATTGTTTCCTAGCGCTACATTACCCGTGATATCAGTGCCGATGAGGTTGCCAACAACTCGATTTTGACTAGCAGTTGGGCCTTGGATCGCAATTCCGCTACCAACAACCGCACCAACACCCCGATTGCCAGAAATCAGGTTTTTCTGAATCAGATTTTCAGGCGCATTTTGGATAAAAATGCTGGTACTTTGGCCGATCGCAACAGTACCGGTAATATCAGTGCCAATGCGATTGCCGATTACTTGGTTGTTGCGCGCAGCGATGCCGGAAATCTCGATACCAACCCCAAAAGTGGTGTTAAGCAAAGTGATGCTGCCGGAGATTAAGTTGTTCTCGATCCGATTATCTGGAACGCCATCAATCCAGATCCCCCTGCGGTTGCCCCGATCGATCGTACCCGAAAGATCGGTGCCGATATGGTTGCTGGCGATCTCGTTGCCGCCATTGGTTTGCAAGCGGATGCCTGCCAAGCTAAATCTGTCGATCGCTAAACCTTGCACGGTACTGTTCCCAGCAGTGATATCAAGTCCGACCATCCCAACTCCGGCGAGGTTGCCGCTGAGTTCCACCAGTGGCAAACCGTTATAGCCCGCGCCGCCTTGACTCCAACCATCGACGATCACTCGATCGGATATGGGCGGCAGTGCGGATAGAGGCTGAATTAATTGCTGAGAACCGATCGCCCCGATATTAAAGGCGATCGTGTCGCGATCGGCCGCAGTACCGACAGTACCGTTAATCTGTGCTTGTTCTGCCACTGTCAAATCAGGAACATTCAGAGTGCCATTCGCAACCAGAATTGCCTCTCTGAGGGTGAGGACGGCATTCCTGATATTTGAGTCATCTGTGCTATTAACGGTAATCGTAGCAGCCATAATTTTTCTCCTTATACCCTGGCGTTGGCGAGGTTCGGCTATTGTTGGTGAGGCGATCGATAATTGCGATTGGGCGATCGGCAATGAACTTGCTTCTAAACCAGTTTATTTCCTAAGAACAAAACCGACCAGGGGAGTAACATCAGGCTTTTCTACAAGGAGTGAAAATAAAAACTCAGGTTAAATCAGTTAAAATAGATAAAAGTCAGGGTGACTTTTCCAGGCAGGAACAATATATCTCTTCTCAAAGTCTGCATACTTACGTATATACGTACTTACCGGTCGAGCCCATGAACTCAGAATTAGACTTCTCTTGGAGCCAAACCAAAGAATCTGCCGATCGCATTTTTGCTCAAAATACCGGCAAATATCTCAGCGACATCGAAATGAAAGTCCTTCAAGGTTCTTGGGAAGGCAAAAGTTACGATGAAATCGCCAAAACTTACGGCTACAGTGCTGAATACCTCAACAAAGATGTTGGTAACAAATTGTGGCACAAGCTTTCAGAAGCGTTAGGAGAAAAAATTAGTAAGAAAAATTTCAAAGAAGCTCTAAGGAGATTTGCCTCGCCAGACTTACGTCAACATACTAACACAAATCCGCCCTCGCCAACACTGAAGGCGACCGCAAATTTGCCATTTCCCGAAGGTTCGGTATCATTAGATTCTCCTTTTTATGTAGAACGTTGCAACATTGAATCTTTGTGCTGCGAGACAGTTGTGAAACCCGGTTCGCTGATTCGGATCAAAGCACCGGAAATGATGGGCAAAACTTCATTGATGACCAGAATTTTAGCTCAGGGCGATCGGGAAAAATATCACGCCGTCTATCTCGATTTAAGCGCTGCAGACCGAGGAATATTAACAAATTTGGATAAATTTCTGCGCTGGCTGTGTTTGATGGTAAGCCGACAGTTAAAGTTAGAAAACAAGTTAAACGAATATTGGGATACGGATATTTTGGGCAGCAACGATAACTGTACGGTTTACTTTGAAGAGTATTTGCTGGCAGAAACATCAGGGCCTTTGGTTTTGGGGTTAGATGAAGTCGATCGCCTATTTCCCTACACAGAAGTAGTTGAAGATTTTCTGGGGATGCTGCGAAGCTGGCACGAAAAAGCCAAGATTTCGGATACCTGGAAAAAACTGCGGTTGGTAATGGCGCATTCTACCGAAGTTTATATTCCTTTGGACATGAATCAATCTCCGTTTAATGCGGGAGTGCCGGTTGAGTTGCTGGAGTTTGACAGGCCGCAAATTCACGATTTAGCTCGTTTGCACGGCTTGGAGTGGGATGAGGGGCAATTGCAAAAGTTAATAAGTGCGATCGGCGGACATCCTTATTTAGTAAGATTGGCAATGTATGAGATTAGTTGTGGCCAAACCTCATTAACTCAGCTATTAGAAAATGCGCCATCAGAATCGGGAATTTACAGCAGTCATTTGCGGAAGCATTTGGAAATACTGCAACACAATCCAGAATTAGCTTTGGCTTTGAAAAAAGTTGTTAATTCTGCCGAACCAGTTGAATTAGATTCAATGCAAATTTACAAATTGCACAGCATGGGAATTGTGCGGCGGCAAAACAATTATGTCATGCCGCGTTGCAATTTGTACCGCGAATATTTCTGCCGCGTTTTAGGTTAAAAAGCGGAGATAAACACCTGATTGGGGTTGACATTGGTAATATTTTGGTCTTGCACAACACCAATCAAATCACCCTTGTAGAAGACTCCCGTGTCTTGGGCATTGCTACCTTCCCAGTTGCCAAGCCCAAGCGAATAACCGTCTGTTAGAATGCCTTTAATTTGGATTTTATCGCTTTGAGTTAAGCTAAAGTCCGTAATTGTGGCGTACCCATTTCCGAGGTAGTAAACGCTATTTGCGTCACCCAACGCGAACCTGTCGTTTCCAATGCCACCTGTGAGGAGGTCGAATTCATTTTCCCCAAAGCCGAAACCAGTAAGTTGATCGTTACCACTTCCGCCCAAGAGACTGTCATTGCCGATACCGCCAAGCAGAGCATCGTCTAAATTACCACCAATCAGCCGATCGTTACCAGGGCCGCCAACTAGATAGTCGTAGCCAACGCCGCCATATAAAGTGTCATTACCAGCACCACCATCGAGAACGTCGTTGTTAGACCCACCATCTAGATAGTCATTTCCACCAAGACCCAACAATATATCGCTTCCTGCATCACCATAGATTGTGTCAGAGCCCAGCGTTAATACAGGGCCATTGGGGCCTTGCATCCATTCAGGATCTTTACCAACTAACTTGGGTCGGAATTGACCGTTATTGAAGGTATCGTTGTCATTGAAAGGGGTTCCATTAATAATTGCCATTTCAGTTGCTCCTTGTTGTTCAAAATTAGGGCGTAGAGATTGAGCGAAACCCACGTAGATGAATTTTGTTTGTGTAGGCAAGGGTGCAAGTTCGATGACGGGCGTCGCCACATTCGACTTGCACCCAGACGAGCGGTTTCCAACCGCAGGCAAGCGGGGTATTTTCTCTTAAGTTGACACGCCAAGAATGGGCGGAGCGAAGCGGAGTGTGTGCAGCGCCCTACAGATAGAATCACACAAAAGAGAGGGTTAAATCCGCAGTCATTGTGTCCGAAACTACGGCAATCATGTCACCTTGATAAAATATTTTTGTGTCTTTCAGAGAGTCATTGCCGTAATCGTAGTAGCCCGATACAAATTCGTAGTCTTGCTTTTGACCGACCATCAAAATTGCATCTCCATCTGCTTTATTAAAGTCCCGAATAATTGCATAAGCGTGCTCACCTAAGCCATCTAAGTAAGGAACTTCAAACTCTGGGCCGTCGATAACTAGCGAGAATGTATCGGCTCCGGAACCGCCAATTAAGGTATCGACTTCATAATAATCGTATCCGTCACCATTGGCGTGACCAACAAGAAAATCGTTGCCGCTATTCCCTTCTAGCCAATCGGAATCGCCACCGCCATAGACTTTATCATTGCCAGTACCGCCAAATAGGAAGTCGTCACCGTCAAGGCCTTTGAGTGTATCTGCACCGCCACCGCCAAAGATGTCATCGTCCGTGTAATGCTTTCCTACTAGGTAGTCATTTCCTGGTGTTCCCGTTATGTTGTCATTGGGTAAGCCACTGATTTTATCGATGCTGCCAAATAAGCTGTTAGTAGAGTTGCTATCTGCGGCGATTACTTCACGTATTTCTACCATTGGATTACCATCGTCTTCTGTCCGGGGAACATCGGTGAAGTCTTCAATAAAAGGGGATTTATTGGGATTCGGATCGCCATCGGGGTCGGTCCGGGGAATATCGGTAAAGTCTTCAATCAAACCGAATTTATTAGGCTTAGGATTCGGATTATCTGAATCAGGGTCTTCAGTCCGGGGAACGTCGGTCAAGTCTTCAATTAAACCGAATCTCAAGGTAGAAATGTTAGCGTCGGTGATCGTTCTAAGTTCTGTCATGGTATTAATCCTATTTATGAGTGTATTCTGAGTTTGTCAAAGCGCTAAGTGTTTGTATTTGTTTGCTGCACCTTTCGCTTTCTGTTATCAGTGTCTTCGTAAAACTCTTGAACTTCAATGGTGATAAAATCAGGTATTATAGGAACTGATAAAGAGCTTCGCACTCGGAATTTATCGGAAAAAATCAGGTGCAGCCTGACAAAGCATCATCAAAATCAGCAAAAATCAGGTTTTTTGGTAAATCTCTACATAGTCAGGTTTGCGATCGTACAATCAAATCTAGATTTTGGTGCAGGCAATGATGAAAGAATCTCCAGTTAGTTATGAATATCAGATTGGCGGGAGTCTCCCCGCAGATGCGTCGAGTTACGTGACGCGACAAGCAGACTTGGACTTTTACGAAAGTTTGAAAGCGGGTGAGTTTTGTTACGTTTTGAATTCGCGGCAAATGGGCAAATCTAGTTTGCGGGTGCGGGCGATGCAAAAATTGCAAGCTGAAGGTACTGTGTGCGCTTTTATCGATTTAACTGGGATTGGCAAGGAAGATGTAACTCCCGAAAAGTGGTATGCAGGCATTGTCAATTCTTTGGTCAGTAGCTGTCAGCTAGGTAATAAAATTAATTGGCGGAATTGGTGGCGCGAACGCCGGGACTTGTTATCTCCCGTCCAGCGGTTTAGTTTGTTTATCGAAGAAGTTATTTTAGTTGAAATTTCCCAAAATATGGTTATTTTTATTGACGAGATAGATCGAGTATTGAGCATGAATTTTTCGGCTGATGAGTTTTTTGCTCTGATTCGCTGGTTTTACAATCAAAGAGTTGACAATCCTCTGTACCGGCGTTTGACTTTTGCGCTGTTGGGGGTGGCGACGCCTTCGGATTTGATTGCTGATAAAACTCAAACTCCTTTTAATATTGGTAAGGCGATCAATTTACGCGGTTTTAAGATTGATGAAGTGCAGCCTTTGATTGATGGTTGGCAGGGGCAAGTTGCCAATCCTGAAAGTGCGATCGCAGATATTTTGGATTGGACGGGGGGACAACCTTTTTTGACCCAAAAGCTGTGCAAGTTAATGCTGGAAAAGGAGTTGAAGAAAGTTAACGGCAGAGACGCAGAGGGCGCTGAGAAAGACAGGCAGGATGCCTGTTCGATCCCCACAGACGGGCAGGATGCCTGTTCCAAACAGGAGGACGGAGTTGAGAGGTTGGTGAAGTTGCGGATTGTGGAGAATTGGGAGTCTCAGGATGAGCCTGAACATTTGAAAACTATTCGCGATCGCCTTTTGAGAAATCAGCAAAAAGCGGGGCAGTTATTGGGGCTTTACCAGCAGGTTTTGCAATCCGCGAACCCCCCCCAGCCACCCCTTAGCAAGGGGGGGCTAAATGCTGCTACTTCACCCCTGGGAAAGCAAGAAATAGCCACTCTTGCTCCTCCCCTTAGCAAGGGGGGGCTGGGGGGGGTTCTTGCTGATGGCAGTCCCGAACAAACGGAATTGCGACTGTCAGGTTTAGTGGTGCAACAGCACGGAAAATTAAAAGTTTATAACCGAATCTATGCCGAAGTTTTCAATCTTGAATGGGTGGAAAAACAGTTAGGAAAGCTGCGACCTTATTCGGAAAATTTTAATGCTTGGAAGGCTGCCAATTTTGAGGATAATTCGCGGCTCCTGCGGGGTCAGGCGCTGCAGGAAGCTTTGGAATGGGCAAAATATCAAAGTTTAAGCCATCTGGATTACCGCTTTTTAGCGGCGGCTCAGGATTTGGAAAAGCGAGAAGTTGAATTGGCTTTTGCACTGCAAGCTGAGGAAAGTCAAATATTGGCACAAGCTAATGAAACTTTAAGTCTGGCTCAGCATCAAGCTAAAACAGAGTTAACGTTAGCTAAAAAACAAGCTAGAAAAATAATTGCGATCGGCTCGACAATTTTAGGGATATCTTTAGCAGCAGCTATCGGCGTACAATTGCAAGTAATTAAAGCAGATCGAGAACTCGCAGAAACTAAAATAGTCCTCGAAAGCTTGTCGTCAAAGACAACTTTAGCCTCAAACCCTTTTCCAGCACTGCTTGAAGCACTGCAAGCAGCACATAAACTTAAAAAATTAGAGGCATTCAGTCCGGCAAAATCCGAAACTAAGATGCAAGTATCGATCGCCCTCCAACAAGCAATTTACAGCATCCGAGAGCGCGATCGACTCCTCGGCCACCAAGCTGTCCTCAGAAACGTCGTTTTCTCGCCCGATGGCAAAATCCTCGCATCCGCTAGCGAAGACGATACTGTCAAACTCTGGAACCCAGACGGCATCTTACTCACAACCCTCACCGGACACCGCGACAACATTTGGACTGTCAGTTTCTCACCTGACGGCAAGACGATCGCATCTGCTAGTGACGATGCTACTATCAAACTCTGGAACATTGAAAACGGCACACAAATTAGAACCCTTACGGGGCATAGGGGCTGGGTGAGAGGAGTCAGTTTTGCTCCCGACGGATTGGCGATCGCATCTTCTGGTTCCGACGGCACTGTCAAACTCTGGAATCCCGCAGACGGCACTTTGCTCCAAACCTTTACTGGGCATAGGGGGTGGGCAACAAGCGTCACTTTTTCGCCCGACGGGAGGGCGATCGCATCTTCGGGTAGCGATCGCACTGTCAAACTCTGGAATCCTGTAGACGGAACGGAAATCGCAACGCTGAGGGGCCATACCAATGCTGTCAGAAGTGTCAGTTTCTCCGACGACGGCAAAACCCTAGCATCTTCGGGTGAAGACGGTTTAGTCAAGCTGTGGGATGTCCAAAACCTGACTCTCCTCAAAACCCTGCAAGCCCACACCAGGCAAGTCTGGAACGTCAAATTTAGTCCCAGAGACAGCCGCAGCCAAACTCTGGCTACCGCTAGCGAAGACGGCACCGTCAAATTGTGGAATTTATCGCAGTTAGGAGACATCGAGCCGCAAACGCTCAAAGGACACACCGGCAGGGTTGCCAGCCTTAGTTTCAGTCCCGACGGCCGCACTTTGGCAACGGCAGGTACCGATCGCACGGTACGACTCTGGAACCTCACCGGCATCGAACCGAAAGTGCTTGAAAGCCACCGCCGTCAGGTTTTCAGTGCGAGTTTCTCGCCCGACGGCAAAACTGTTGCCTCCGGTAGCAACGATCGCACTGTTAAATTGTGGAATGCACAAAACGGCAGCGAAATCAAAACTTTTCTAGGACATCGAGGTGCCGTCACCAGCGTCAGTTTCGCCCCTGACGGCAAAATTTTAGCATCTGCAGGAAGCGATAAAACTATTAAATTGTGGAACCTAGAAACTGGCACCGAAATCAAAACTCTTTCAGGACATCAGAGGGGAATTGATAGCGTTGTTTTCAGTCCCGACGGTAAAATTTTAGCATCAGCCGGAGTCGATAAAACTGTTAAATTGTGGCATCTAGAAAGCCGTACTCAAATCAAAACCTTCACAGGACATCTCGAAAGAGTTAGAAGTGTCACATTCAGTCCCGATGGCAAAACTTTAGCATCCGCAGGAAACGATCGCGCGATCTATTTCTGGGATTTAAAGAATTTAGAATCTACTCCAAGAAGGATTCTGAGAGCCCATAACAGCCGAATTACCAGCCTGCGTTTCAGTCCCGACGGCAAAATCTTAGCATCCGCTTGCGATGACAGCACCATTAAATTGTGGAATGCAGAAACACGCACCGAACTCAAAACGATCAAAGGACACGGAACTTGGGTAAAAAGCATTAGTTTCAGTCCCGACGGCAAAACGATCGCATCTGCAAGTTTCGATCACACAATTAAATTGTGGAATGTAGCAGACGGCCAAACGGGATCGGAGGTGCTGCCCCTACAAACTTTTGGGGGACATAGCGATCGAGTTAATGACGTTAACATCAGTCCCGACGGCAAAACTCTTGTTTCTGCCAGCGATGATTCTACTTTAAGGATCTGGAATTTGGAACTTGATGTAGATAATTTAATGAAACTGAGTTGCCAATGGCTGAGCAATTATATTGCTAATCATCCCGAAGAAAAAGCGCTCCCCGAAATCTGCAATCGTTAAAAAACAGGATTTACACAACTGGCACTTTAAACAAAGGTATGTTGTTGCGCTTCAGCGCTCTTTCATATCCTAAGAGCGCTGAAGTGCAATAACATACCTAAAAGTCTTGTGACAGTTGCGTAAGTCTTGAGATTAAAGATTTGGCAACGACTAATGAACTAAGGGTTTGGTTCAGGTGCCTACAGTGGCCTTCTTTTTTTACGGGTATAAACAAGCGCCCAACATAGAGCTGGGTATTTAAGTTTTTTTTGTAGGTAGCCTGACAGTAGTTCCTGCTTAGGGAGACATTTTGATTGTCAAAGAAGCTGTTTTTTTTAGATAATAAACCTTACTTGGTTTTGGCTTTTACTGCCCTAGATTCCACTGTGAATCCTGGAATATCTTGCAGTTCTGTTTCGTTCAAACTGTACTGTTCGCAAACCAAACTCAAACGAGTTCCGGTACTTTTAACAGCGTTGACAGAGTGAGTCAAATCTCCTTGAAAATAAATTAGCGAGTTGGCTTGCGGCTTAATCTGCCCGACTTGCTGTTTGTTGCGCCGCAGTATCAACTCTCCCCCTTGCAAGTTCGGCGGTACTTGTACGTATAAAACGCTGACGGCTGCGGGAGGTTCAACAGTTTTGCAGTACGATCGCAATGATCGATCGATATGCGGATCGACGCGGGAACCTTCACCCAGCAACAAAGGGTTGAGGTAAAAAGCATTGCATTCAGGCTGTAATGCTTGGTCTAGATAGGGTTTGAACAAGGGAAACCGCCGTTCTACTTCGGCGATTTCCGCACGTTGAAACACCACGGAAAACCCTTTTGTGCCAATGAAATCGCGATTGAGGTTGTTGATTGCTAGATAAGGGGAGGCTAGAATTGCTCCTCGCAAGTCGTTGAGGTAGTCGATCGAGAAAGCGTTAGGATGTTGGCTATAGTATTTCAAGGCACTCAAAAATCATCAAATTTTAAGGAAACAGCAGATAGAAATGCAGCAATCGCTCAGATTTGGGATTGCTTCGTTCCTCGCAGAGGACATAATAATCTTGATTTCAGTCCGTTTACTTAAGTCAAGGGTTTTTCTTAACTGCGAGCGATCGCCCGCAAGTGTAGAAACCGACTAGCAACGGCAGAATATCAGTATACAGGCGATCGTTGTGGTGATTCGATTATATTGCCAATTTCATTATACATGATGCCGCTCAGCAGCCGATCGCCCATTTATTTTAACTTGTGGAATTGCAGGGGCGGGCCTAATTTCCGCGATCGCATCCGGCCTCTGTTTTATCACTAATTTCTTGAGTTTGCTAGCTGGAAAACAGATGCGTGTTGGGGCTTTGTCGCAAGCATCTTGCTAAAACAAGCAACCCGTGCATTAGGTCAAAACCCTGGGAGGGCGATCGACAATATCTAACTGGCGATAGAACGTTAATAAAGTTTACAAATAGAGGGTGGTCTAAAAAATACCAGCAGTCGCAACAGTTACTAAGTAATTATTTTAGATTAAATTAATATTTTTCTGCGTAAAAAAAGCAAAGCTACCAGGTATACAGCACTTTGCTTAAAGATTAGGTACCAATAGTCCGGACAGTTTTCAATCACTAAGCGCAGAATGCGGGTTTGGGCCTTCTCAGTGAGGTCAAATGCTAACGGTAGAATGAGGGTTTCAGCCTCTGTCTCAAAAACTGTCCGGAGTATTGGAGGTACAATAGTAGAGTGCAAGGTTATTTTGCTCATTGCTGTTACTGTACCTCTTAGTCAGGCAAAGTGCTGTATCAGGGTGTAATTCCAGCAAATCGCCAACAATACTCTGGAGTAAATTATGAATCACCATCAAATTTCAGAAACCTTAGATCCATACATTCAGTTATTAGCACAAACCTCCACCGCCCGCAATGCACTACTCACTCACTCAATTTATCAGCACGTCAATGACTTGAAATCTCTGCAAGTGTTTATGAAATCTCATGTTTTTGCTGTCTGGGATTTTATGACACTTCTCAAAACGCTGCAACGTCGATTGACTTGTATTGAATTACCTTGGGTTCCTCCCATAGATATCCATTCAGCGCGATTAGTTAATGAAATAGTTTTGGGAGAAGAAACCGATGAAATTTCTCCAGGTTATTACTCAAGTCACTTTCATCTCTACCTAGCTGCAATGGAAGAAGTTGGTGCAGATAGCCAACCAATTCGGAGTTTTATTGCGGCTATTCAACAAGGTTTTTCTGCTAATGAAGCTCTGGCAAATCTGCCGATTCCCGAAGCTACTAAAACTTTTGTAATGACCACATTAAAAGCAGCAAGCGGATTGAATCACGAAGTTGCCGCAGTTTTTCTATTAGGTAGAGAGGATGTGATTCCCAAGATGTTTCAACAAATCCTTACCCAACTAGAAGATGCTCAAGGTATTCCCTGCAATTCGTTTCGTCTTTACCTGGAAAGACACACCCAACTGGATGAAGAGCAACACGCCCCAATGGGACAGAAACTATTAAGAAACATTTGTGACAATGACTCTATCAAATGGATGCAAGCTGTAAATGCTGCTAACAATGCTCTGCAAGCACGCCATTGTTTGTGGGATGGCCTCAATCAGTGGATTCAACAATAGTTGAATCGGAAATGAGCGCGCTCGCCCTTCCTTTTAAATTAGACCTCTCCAAAAAATAAATAGGCGGGCGATCGCACGTATGTTATAAGGGAATTTTACTTAAAAAAAATGAATCAACTCCTGGAACACATAGAAAAACATCCCTGAGAAAATCAAAGGCTGTTAGGCTTAAGTTACGACCAACTAATAGGACTAATTACTCACGCATCTAGCTTGTACGACCGGCACCAAAAAGCTGCGTCAAGTCAGAAAATACGCCCGATCCAATCAGGAGGAGGTCGCCCACCCAAACTAGCGGTACATTTCTCGGCGAATTTGCTGGTTTTACTCCGACTGGTAAGAGTTTTACTCTGCGTGGGTGCGGGTTCTTCCACGTTGTAAATAGTAATTGTGCCGATCGACTTGTCCAGCGCCCTTGAAGCTGTTTTAAACCTCCGGCGGCAAGTCCACGCTGTAGAGAATTTTGCCTTCAAGGTTGTGCAGCGCCACAGTCATCACCTGACTGTCGCCATTAATTTTAACCGTACCAAAGAACTGAAAACCTTTTGTAGGAGGTAGATTTTCTAATTCTCCCGGCGGCAAACTTTGGAACTTAACTAGGGGGCCAAAAGTATTGTCAAGCTTATTTGGTCCGTAAGTTCCAGCGTGAAGCGGCCCGGCAACAAACTCCCAAAACGGTTTAAAATCAGTGAATTGAGCTTGACCGGGATCGTAGTAGTGCGCGGCAGCATAATGCACGTCAGCGGTCAGCCAAACGACATTTTGGATATTGTTTTGTTGGATAAAGCGCAACAATTGAGCAAGTTCGAGTTCGCGTCCTAATGCAGGGCCATCTCCATTGGCGAGGTTCTCAAAGTTGCCACTGTTTTTGCCATCTTCAATCACCAATCCGACTGGCATATCGCTAGCAATTACTTTCCACCTTGCCTTTGAATTCTGCAATTTGTTCTTTAACCAGCTAACTTGGGCATTACCCAAAAACGCCGTTTCTTCACTTGCTGCTGTCTGACGATTGGTAGTGTTTATTCCTCGGTAGCTACGCATATCCAGCATAAAAATTTCCAGGGAAGAACCGTAATTGAACGAACGGTAAATTCGTTCTGGGTCGTTGGCATCGAAGCGGATCGGCGTATACTCCATAAATGCTTGCTTGCCTCGCGCTGCCAGTAAAGAACTGCTTTTGACTTTGTAGCGGTCATCGCTCATTAGCATCTCGCCGGGATACCAGTTGTTTGTAGTTTCGTGGTCATCCCACTGAACTAGCTGAGGCACTTCGGCGTTGAAGCGTCGGATGTTATTGTCTAGCAGGTTGTAGATGTAATTTCCGCGAAACTCTGTTAAGGTTTCAGCTACTTTTGACTTTTCTTCTGTTGTGATGTTTTTCCAGATGCTACCGTCGTCAAGTTTTACCTCAGATTTAATCGGATTATCTGCATAGATGTAATCGCCAGAATGAATGAAGAAGTCTGGCTTAAGCTGCCTGATAGTTTCATAGATTTTCATGCCGCCCCATTCAGAATTGATACCCCAACCCTGTCCGGCGGTGTCTCCCGACCAGGCAAAAAAGATGTCGCGCTTGCTGTTTGGAGGTGTGCGGAAACTCCCCGTAACGGGGACGCTGTAGATGTTTGGATCGGCTAAATTCTGGAAGCTGACTCGGTAGAATATTTGCCGGTCGGCTGGTAGGTCAATCAGGTTAATACGCGCCGTGTAATCGCTAGTTTCCAACGCTGCAGGCCCGATGATGCGCTGCACGTTGCCGAAGGACTCGGCGGTGTCATATTCGACTATCATCCGGGAGGAGCGATCGCACCGACTCCAAATCACCGCACTGTTGCCGGTAATATCACCGCTAGCAACACCGTAGGGAATGCTGGGCCGCATTTGATCCGACGTGATAATTGCCGGTGCAGAAGATTGTGCTAATCCTGATTGCGATCGCAGGTTTGCGACAACAATACCGCTACCTGCCATTGCCGAACCGAGTAGAAAATGGCGGCGGCTGAGTTGGTCTTGTTTTTTACGTTTCATGGGTACCCTCATCTTTAAAAATACCGAGACTGTACTTCTGCTAATTTGTGATGTACGCAACAATCAGCAAATTCACCGCTGTTCCTGAGACGCCCCGAACTGTGACAAGGAAAACAACTCCCACAGACAAAGGCAGGTTTTCTATCAATTTTTAGTGTACCCAAAATAAACGTAGCAGGCGGTCGATGAAAAAGCAACCATCTAGACTACCAAAGCACGATATTAACCATGTGTCTTCACTTTTTCCTCTGCTAGTGCTTTTGCTAAACCAGCAGCAGCTTCAAAAGAATCATATAAACCTTGACTAGCTATTTTGTTCTGAAAATCCAATGGGATTAAACCTGATTCATTCAATAATTAGGCTACCACGAAATTTAGTAGCAACAGTTTATCGGAGTGAGATAACTATTTGAGGAGGGGGAAAATTTCGGTGAGACGCATAAGTTAAAGGTTTAATAAGCTTAGGTTACATCTATTTGAGGTTCTTTAGCTCTCACCTGTACAATACTCCCAGGCGATCGGGTTAATCAGGCGGTGGATCGGACAGATTAGAGATATTCAGGTTTTGGTGCATGAGATCGATCGTTGTAGTTCAGCCTTTTGCCAGATGACAACCCTTAACTCATGAAAGCAAAATCGATAATATTTTCAGTCAGAGTCTATGCCACAATACTTCGGAAAACTCCAAATTACAGAACAGCCTTGGTCAACAATAGGCGCGGTAGAGTCCATAAAGAAAACCGATCGCACCTTTCACTTTAATTGCGGTGAAACTTCCCTAAACCTCAGCATCCTTGCGCCGAATTTAATCAGAGTGCGAATGTCCCCGACAGGTGAATTCAAAAGCCGATCGCAATCAATAACTGTCCCTGACGAAGAGTGGGAAATTATACCATTTGAAGTGCGAGAAACAGAGGAAAAAATAGAAATTGAAACATCACAAATAACGATTTCAGTCAAGCGCGATCGCGCTTCCATCGAATGCTTTGACAAATCGGGAAAACCCTTTGCTAGCGACTGCGATCCTAGTATGGGATGGCGCACCGGCGCAACCGCAGGCTGGAAAAGCATCGAAGCAGACGAACACTTCTACGGTTTCGGCGAACGCACCGGCTTTCTCGACAAACTCTCCGAAGTCAAGACAAACTGGACAATAGACGCGCTTGACTACAATTCCCTCAGCGATGAAATGTACCAGGCGATCCCATTTTACATCGCCCTGAATCCCGATCGCGCTTACGGCCTCTTTTTCAACACCACATTTTGGAGTCAGTTCGACATCGGCGCCCAACAACCGGGGGTTTTGCGGATGGAAACCAGAGGCCCGGAACTCGATTACTACATCATTTACGGCCCGGAACCCGCCCAAATTCTCGCCACCTACACGCAGTTAACCGGCCGGATGCCGCTTCCGCCAAAATGGGCGCTGGGATACCACCAATGCCGCTGGAGCTACGACTCCGAAGACGTTGTGCGGGAGTTGGCGAAGCAATTTCGCGATCGGGCGATTCCTTGCGATGTCATCCACCTCGACATCGACTATATGAACGGCTACCGCATTTTTACCTGGAGCCCGAAGCGTTTCCCCGATCCCGCGAAACTTCTCGCAGACTTGAAAGCAGCCGGTTTTAAGGTTGTCACGATTGTCGATCCCGGTGTCAAGTACGAACCGGAAGGAGATTATGAAGTATTCGATCGGGGTGTGGAAAATGACTATTTCGTCCGCACCGCAGAGGGAAGGCTATTCCACGGTTATGTTTGGCCCGAAAAAGCGGTGTTTCCAGACTTCCTGCGGCCAGAGGTGCGCCAGTGGTGGGGCGAATTGCACAAAAACCTTACAGATATGGGCGTTGCAGGGATTTGGAACGACATGAACGAACCTTCGATCGCAGAACGGCCTTTTGGCGACGGCCACCAACACATCTGGTTTCCGCTGGATGCACCGCAAGGCCCGGAATCCGAGGGCGCCACCCACGCGGAAACGCACAATTTGTATGGGTTGATGATGGCGAAAGCTTGTTCGGAAGGGTTGCAACAAGTGCGATCGGGCGAGCGATCTTTTGTGCTGACGCGATCGGGTTTTGCCGGCATTCAGCGTTACTCGTCGGTATGGATGGGCGACAATCTATCGCAGTGGGAATACTTAGAAATGTCGCTACCGATGCTTTGCAATATGGGGCTTTCCGGCGTGGCGTTTGTCGGTTGCGACATCGGGGGTTTTGCGGAGAATGCAACCGCTGAATTGTTCGCGCGGTGGATGCAGGTGGGAATGCTGTATCCCTTGATGCGCGGTCATTCGGCGATAAATACGGCCCAACACGAACCGTGGGTTTTTGGCGATCGCACTGAGAAGATTTGCCGCGAATACATGAATTTGCGCTATCAGTTGTTGCCTTATATTTACACGTTGTTTTGGGAAGCTGCGACGACGGGAACACCGATTTTGCGACCGTTACTATATCAATTTCCGCGCGATCGGGCAACTTATCACCTTTACGATCAAGTATTGCTCGGCCCGTCGCTGATGGCTGCACCCGTTTACCGCCCGGGAGTTGAACACCGCGCCGTGTATTTCCCGGAGGGGACTTGGTACGATTGGTGGACCGGCGAATGCTATCAGGGCCCGACGCACATTTTAGCTTATGCACCTTTGGAGAGAATGCCGCTTTACGTGCGGGGTGGGGGCATAATTGCGATGGAACCCGTGAGGCAATTTGTCAGCGAAGAACCGCTTGAGTCATTAAAAATGCGAATTTGGCCCGGAAGCGGTGAATGGACGCTTTATGAGGACGACGGACACAGTTTTGAACACGAACAAGGTGTCTGGGCTACGACTAATTACAAAGTGTATTTGGAAGGGGAAAAAATCATCGTTGAAATTGCCGCGCGCGAGGGTCAATTTTTGATATCAGAACGCGAAGTTATTGTGGAAGTTGTTGGCGTTGGCGAACAGCGATTTACAGATGACGGTACGGTGCGGCGTTTGACATTTGGATAATTTGATATTTGTCGCTTTCGCACTAACCCGCCGGGGGTTTTAACCCCCGTCTCACAGCTCAAGTCCACTGAAGTGGACTGAAGAAACACACTAGCAGACTTGATGTAAATCCTGTACATATTAAGCGGCACTCCTGTTTAAACGAAGCTAACCGACTCAAATTCTAAATATTAACGAACAGTCCTCTAAAGAGGACTTTAGCTATGAGGCAGGGATTAAAATCCCTGACGACCTAATTGTTAGTAAACTATATTACGTGGTAACTACTGTTATAATACAGCAGGAGGAGATGAATAAATAAAATTATTGCGATTGAATTATGCAACCCATCCAAATTACCACATTCCAAGCTCTGTGGCGCAGCCTGGGCCTGATAATCAGAGCCGCACCAATAGAACTCCGCAATTTAATAATACTCAACATCATCGGCGGTGCTGCCCCATCTGCCGTGCTTTTTTTAGATAAATTAATCATTGATGAAGTATCTAGGTTGCTATCGCAAAACCAAACAGCACAGCCCTTTGCTTTGATGCTTTCCCGACCAATATTGCTGTGGAGTATTGCCGGAGTCTTAAGTCTCAGGTTAGTCGGCGATGCCCTAGACACAATGGGCTCTTTTGTCTCGACATCTTTGCGCGATCGCGTTCAAGGCTTTGTCGAAGGAAAAGTCATCGAAAAAGTCGCCAATTTCGACGATATTGCCCTCTTTGAAAACCCCGAACTATTAAATATAGTAGAACTAGCCAAAACGGGAGTAGTCAAAATACAGCAACTAGCCTTTACCATCAGCATGACAGTCACGGGAATTTTTATATTTATTCCATCGATAGGCCTTGCTGCTGCAATAGCTTGGTGGGTGCCAGTGCTGATGTTGATTTCATCCTGCCCCTCAATTTACATCCAAAGAAAATATAGCAAAATCATCTGGAGAGTTCAAAGAAAGCAAGCTAAAATCACTCGTGAAATGAACTTATCTTCTAGAGTATTGACGGGGGAAGAATACGCTAAAGAATTGCGTTTGTTTGGGTTGCAGGAACTTTGGCTCAAACGCTGGCAGGGTCAGTTTTTGCAGTTTTTTAGCGAGATGCAGCAAATCCGAAAAAAAGGAGCAATTGTTTTACTTTTGTGGTCAGTCTTTAGTAGAGTAGGAGTAGCTTTGCCCTTTGTTTATGTGGTAATTGGAGCTTTGGGTGGTCGCTATACTTTGGGAGATTTGGCGCTTTATTCGGGTTTGATTGTTCAGGTCGAGCAAAGTTTGCAATTACTTATAGGCAATTATGCTAATTTGTACGATATCTCTCTCGGTGTTAGTCCGATTTTTCAACTTTTGGAACTCAAACCAGAATTGCAGTCTCCGCTTGGGGATGTAGCATCTCGCCTGCCTAGTTTACCAGATGGCGGGCAAGATTCCCGCCCCACAAAAGATAAAATTGGCATCGAGATTAAGGATTTATCTTTTTGCTATCCCGGTAGCAATAAAAGCACGGTTGAAGATATCAACTTAACGATTAATCCGGGTGAAATGCTAGTGCTTGTTGGTGAAAATGGCGCGGGTAAAACCACCCTTGGCAAACTCCTCGGTCGCCTGTACGACCCGACAAGTGGTACGATCGCCTGGAACGGCAAAGATTTGCGATCGTACTCTCTAGCATACGTGCGATCGCGCATCGCCGTCGTCATGCAAGATTACGCCCGTTTCCCCTCCACAGTCCGCGAAAACGTCGGTTTCGGCGACTTGCTTTCACTGTCGGATGACACCGCAATTAACGAAGCTATTTCTGAAGCAGGAATTGCAGCTAAAGTCAACAGTTTAGAGCAAGGTTTAGAGACTCCCTTGGGGAAACAATTAGAAGACGGCATAGACTTATCGGGGGGACAATGGCAAAGAATTGCGATCGCCCGCGCCTTAATGCGGCTTTCTACAGCCGAAGTGCTCATTTTTGACGAACCAACCGCCGCCCTCGACCCCAAGACAGAACACGAAATTTACAGCATCTTCCGCCAAATAGCCGCCGGGAAAACAACAATAGTCATCAGTCATAGATTAGGCTTAGCAAAAATTGCAGATCGTATCGCCGTCATGGAAAACGGTAAAATAGCAGAAATAGGAACTCACGACGAATTGATAGCATCAAACGGAATTTACTGCTCAATGTTCACCCGTCAAGCTAGTAGCTATATTTAGAGTGAAATCAACAGTCCGCCAGGGGTTAAAACCCCTGTCTCATAGCGGAAGTCGGTTGAAACCGACTGGGGAGATATTGCAATGCTTGTTCAAGAATGTGTCTTTCAGTCCTCTTTGAGAGGACTTTTGCTATGAGACGGGGGTTTCAACCCCCGGCGGACTTGCGGGTTAGCGTGGGGAATTTGGCGCGGGTGATTGTGATAAATTATCGCGGATTTGCGATCTAATTTCTCTCGTTAGGTGGCGAGAAACCGAGTTCCTGCGACAATTTTCAGTTGAGTACGAGAAATATCGGAAGAAACGCGGTTTCTGGGATGATTGTGCGAGATAGATTTATGATAGATTAATCTCATTTGTTTTGTGGCAAAGTCTCGATCCCCCCTAGCCCCCCTTAAAAAGGGGGGGACAAAAGTCAAATACAAATTCCCGCTTCTTGATGGGACAAAAGTTCGATTCAAAGTCCCCCTTCTTAAGGGGGATTTAGGGGGATCTAGGCTTCGAGGTAAAGCAGAGATACCTGTTTTACTGATGAATGCGATCTTTTTGAAAAAATTGTCATAAAGTGCGATCTATAATAAAACCAACCTAGTTGGCGATAATATCAACGATGGAAACTATAACTCTCAACCTACCTGCAGCCGTCGCTTTAACCGACGAACAATTTTATCAATTGTCCATCGCTAATGAAGAGTGGCGATTAGAACAAACCCCCGAAGGAGAACTAATTATTATGCCTCCAGCAGGCGGCGAAAGCGGCATCAGAAATTCGGATTTGACTACAGACCTAAATTTGTGGAATCGTCAGACTCGATTGGGAAAAGTCTTTGACTCTTCCACTGTCTTTCAATTACCCAACGGTGCCAAGCGTTCCCCTGATGCTGCTTGGGTACTCCTAGAACGTTGGGAAGCATTATCCGCAGAAGATAAGCGCAAATTTCCTCCCCTGTGCCCGGACTTTGTAATTGAATTGCGATCGCAAAGTGATTCCGTAGAAACATTGCGGGCTAAAATGCGATATTATCGAACTAACGGCTGTCGCTTAGGTTGGCTAATTGACCCCCAAACGCCTTTAGTAGAAATCTATCGGTTGTCTGAAGATGTAGCAGAAGTTATTAATTTCTCTTTTGACCAACCGCCTACACTTTCGGGTGAAGATGTACTTCCCGGATTTCTTCTAGATCTTACACCTATTCTCAATCCTTGAATCTAGATCCAGAACTGTTGCCCAAGTGGCGAGAAACCGGGTTTCTGCGACAATTTGGGTTGAGTACGAGAAATAAGGGAAGAAACCCGGTTTCTGAGATGAGCCTCCATCCACAAAAATGATGAGCAATTATCTCCCCGTCAACGTATCCGCATAAGGATCGGGCAAAGCTTGCTGCACCTCCAAAAGCGGCAAAGGATCTCCAGTCAACGGTTGGCTAATCAAATTTTTTTTTACCCCATCCCCCTTGCGATCGCGCTCTTGCAAATGTGATAATTCCTCCTGATAAACCGCAAGAATCCGCGCCAAACTCGCCGCCAAATCATCCCAATTATCATCTCCCACCAACTTCTCAGAAATTCCCTCAAATAACTCTCCCGCTTGCCTTTTTTGAACATAAGCTTTCAAAAGCTTTCCCGACTTTTGCAAAACGGCCTGATAAATATCCCCATCAGACCACCACAGCCCCTGCTGACTCAGCAGCCAAGTCAAAATATACTCGCGAGCGTGTTGCTCCTTCACCCAGGCCGCGAGATACTGCAAATCTTCCATAGTTACAACAGTCTCCTCAATAGTCCTCAAAATGTCCGCTTGTTTGTATCTACCGTTACCGCGATCGACATAATACCTGCCTTATCATCACCTGCCCGCGTCATTAATATCCCTTAAATCTTAAAAAAACCCTACTGATTTACCAAACAGCAATTCTGGGAATATAAAAATAAACTTAAACCTCCTAGGTCTATTGTCCAATACTTTTAGTCCACCGGAAAGCGGTACACCCCGCCTCGCTTTCCTCTCTCGCAAACCTATCATCAAGCGGGAACAACCAGCGGGTTATTAGCATGACAAAGCAAAATTTTGGTTTAATCGGTCTAGCAGTGATGGGCGAAAACCTAGCGCTCAACGTCGAAAGCAGAGGCTTCTCCGTGGCTGTATACAACCGCACAGCAGCCAAAACCGACGACTTCATGGCCCTACGCGCCCCCGGCAAGAACATTGTAGGCACCAAGACTCTGACAGAATTCGTCGATGCCCTAGAAACCCCACGCCGAATCTTAGTCATGGTGCAAGCTGGCAAACCCGTAGATGCGGTCATCGACCAGCTCAAACCTATGCTGTCACCGGGCGACATGATTATTGACGGCGGCAACTCGCTATACGACGACACCGAACGCCGCACCAAAGATTTAGAATCGATGGGACTGGGATTTGTCGGCATGGGCATCAGCGGCGGCGAAGAAGGCGCGCTGAATGGTGCTAGCTTGATGCCCGGGGGCACCCGCACTGCTTACGGTCTACTAGAGCCAATTCTCACCAAAATTGCGGCTCAAGTAGATGACGGCCCCTGCGTCACATTCATCGGCCCCGGTGGCGCTGGTCACTACGTCAAGATGGTTCACAACGGTATTGAGTACGGTGATATGCAGCTCATTGCGGAAGCCTACGATTTGCTCAAAAACGTGGGTGGATTGGACGGCAAGCAGTTGCAGGAAGTTTTTACCGAATGGAATACAACAGACGAACTCAACTCGTTTTTGATTGAAATTACCGCTAACATTTTCAAGTACATTGACCCGGAAACTAAGCAACCCTTAGTTGAGGTAATTATGGACGCAGCCGGCCAAAAAGGTACCGGCCGCTGGACAGTTATGAGTGCTTTGGAATTGGGCGTAAGCATTCCCACAATTATCGCTGCTGTGAATGCCCGAATCATGTCTTCTTACAAAGACGAGCGTATCAAAGCTTCCCAAGAACTGACGGGGCCTAGCGGCAAGTACGAAGGCGATACTAAAGAGTTTGTGAACAAAGTTCGGGATGCGCTTTACTGCTCGAAGATTTGCTCCTACGCGCAAGGCATGGCGCTGTTGAGCGCGGCATCGAAGTCGTACAATTACGACTTGAGTTTGAGCGAAATTTCCCGAATTTGGAAGGGTGGCTGTATTATTCGGGCTGGATTTTTGGACAAGATTAAAACTGCTTTCAAGGACGACCCCACGCTGCCGAATTTGCTGTTAGCGCCGGAGTTCAAACAGAGCATTCTCGATCGCCAATCGGCTTGGCGAGACGTGTTAGCTACTGCTTGCCAACTGGGGATTGCAGTGCCAGCATTTAGCGCCTCGCTGGACTATTTCGACAGCTACCGCCGCGAAAGATTGCCGCAAAACCTCACGCAAGCACAGCGGGATTATTTCGGGGCTCACACCTACGAGCGCACCGACAAACCGCGCGGCGAATTCTTCCACTCTGAGTGGACGCAGACTGCTAAAGAATCGCTGCAAACCGGTACTACCGATTAATTAATTTTTGTAGGGTGCGTTTCGGCGCACCTTACAGATAGAACATGAGATTACTGCCAACCGATCTTATTCCTGAATCCACACGGATACTGAACCCCCTTGACAGCGAAACTCGCCCCAACCCCACTCGTTAGTAGAAACAGGTTCCTTAATATGCCCTGTTAAGTCCACAAACTTAGCATGAGGTTTACCAACTTCCATCCACTTGGAACCCTCCGGGCCGTCACTCATAATTACTGCCATTGCCTGTGGATGTTTCCCATTCCCCAATCTCGTCCAGCCAATGGTATTCCAATGATCGAAATAGTCATATTGAGGGCCGTAGGCGAAGTGTTTGCGAGCATGGAGAAACTTGTCAATTAGCGATCGATGAGACGGTAAAACAATCTTATACCGCTTGCCATCACGCCCCCAATCTTCATATTCTGCACCGTAATAATCGCCGTAGAAAACGCAGGGATAACCTTCTCTTCGCAATAGAATAATCGCATACGCAAGAGGTTTAAACCAAGGTTCTACAACAGATTCAAGTGCTTGCAGCGGTTGGGAATCGTGGTTTTCGACAAACGTTACTGCATGAGTCGGTTGCTGCTGCATCATTGTACCGTCTAAGATGCGTCGCATATCGTAATTACCACTCTGTTGACTGGCGTAATGAAAGTTGTAATGCAGTGGCACATCAAAAACTGACATTTTGCCCTTAACTGAACCGACATACCAGTGCAGGATATCGATATTTGGTGCCCAATACTCACCGACAACAAACAAATCTTTGCCGACATATCGCTCCATTTCATCCAACCATTCCGAAAAAAACCAAGACGATATGTGCTTGATGGCATCTATACGGAAACCGTCGGCACCTGTTGTGTCGAGATACCACTTACCCCAGCGTGTAATTTCATCTCGTACCCATTGATCCTGGAAATCCAGATCGCACCCCATTAAATAGGCAAAATTGCCATTTTCTAGGGCAACATAGTCATCAAACATTCTGCCTTCTACCAAATAGACTGTGCCGCGATCGTCTGGATTGTATTCGTTATAGTCTACTGCGTCAAAATGCCACCAGTGCCATTCAAATTGGGAATATTTACCTTGGCGTCCGGGAAAGTTAAAATTGGTGTAGCTTTTGATTTCTTGCAACCAACCTTTGGGATTTAGCCGATCGTGGTAAGGATAAGGAGTTGCCTTAAATATCTCTGCTGCATCTGCACCCATTTTGTGGTTGATAACTACATCGGCATAGACTTGGAGCTGAGATTTGTGCAGGGCTGCGATCGCATCCAAATATTGCTGCTTAGTACCATATTTGGTGCGAATTGAACCTTTTTGGTCGAATTCTCCCAAATCAAATAAGTCGTAAACCCCATATCCAACGTCGCTTTGCCCGCCACTTCCTTTGTAAGCTGGGGGCAGCCACAGTGCGGTAAAACCCGCATCTGCCAATTCTTTCGCCTGGTTTTTCACCTCATCCCACAGGGTTCCTTGATCGGGAATGTACCAGTGGAAATATTGCATCATCGTGCCGTTGATATCTGCCATTTTGCACCCTTGCTTTGAGATGATACTGACAATTTAAACCGATCTTAGGCTACAGCATTGCCTATTGTCACTGTATCCGCCGGAATTTTTGCTAAACCTACGGTTTGGGTGTGATTAAAGTTTTGTTACAGTTCTCAACTATAAAATCCCTTGACTCTCGCCTGACTCTTTGAACCATACTTGAACTTGAGTGGAGACAAAAAGCCCAAGTCTTAGATCGGGAATCTAAAAGAATCAGTAAGTAAGATCACAATGTGCTTGTGATCTTACTTGTGATCTTAGTAGATAACTATACTGAGCAAATCTGCTAACATCATAACTACTCATTTAAAAAAAATGTAATTATATGAAATCTTTTATTGGAAGAGCCGCTGCCGTTTTGGGTGTGATTGCGACATCGGTATTGGATACACTGAAAGAAGAAGAGGAAAACAAGCGTTTATTAGGCAGTGGTATTCTGGAAGTGGATGAAATGACGGGAAAAGAGTTTGAAAAATTTCTAGAGGTTCATTTTGTCAACTTTGGTTATACTGTTACTTTAACTCAAGAGAGTCAAGATTATGGGGCGGATTTAATTTTATACAAAGATGGCTCCAAAACCGTGGTTCAAGCGAAAAGAAGCAAAAATCCAGTTGGGATTAAAGCAGTTCAAGAAGTAGCAGGAGCCGTCAGACATTACAAAGGAAATAAAGGAAGAGTAATTACGAACAACAGATTTACAGAAAATGCTTACAATCTTGCTAAGTCTAACGACGTAGAGTTATGGGATAGAAAAAAACTAATCGAATTCATCCTGCTAGCTAAAAATTGTAAATAACTTATATACTAAACTAAGTTATATATAAAAGATGCACTGCTTTCCCAGTATCATTAATCTCACTGATGAATCATGCTACAAATTTCTAATACAGTGTTCCTGGACGATCGCGAAATCGAGATTAGTGCGATTCGCTCTCAAGGCGCGGGGGGGCAAAATGTAAATAAGGTGGCGAGTGCGATTCACTTGCGCTTTGATATCCCAGCTTCCTCATTGCCCGATCGCTACAAGGAGCGTTTGTTGCAAATCAACGACCAGCGCATCACCTCCGAAGGTGTGATTGTCATCAAGGCCCAGGAACACCGCAGCCAGGAACAAAACCGGGAGGAGGCTTTGAGACGGCTGCAAGAACTGATTAAAAGTGCGATCGTCATACCCAAAAGGCGCAAACCCAGCAAAGCAACTCGTAGTTCCCAGCGCAAGCGTCTCGACAGCAAAACCAAGCGAGGGCAGATTAAAGCTCTGAGAGGGAAAGTCACGGATTGAGCGATGAAAGGTCGATCGGGCTTCTGAGTTTTTAGTTATAGCCTTAGTATTTTCCGGGCTTGGGTGCATGACTCAAACCCATTTCCCTAGACATTTCCGAACCCCTGCGGGTTAGTTGTCGTTCGGTGAGGGCTCACGACTTGGTAAGTCATGGGGAATTTTAGTTACGTCTAATCCTAAAACCTCAAACATAGTTTTTAGAGAAACCTGGTACAGGTTAGCCAGTGCAGCTACGTTTTCAACAGTTGGCATAGACTTTCCTGATTCCCAGTCAGCTTGCATCCGCTCAGAAATGCCGATATGTTGTTTGACTTGAGGGCGGGTTAGCCCAGCTTGTTCTCTGAGAAGCCTTAATGGAGACTTTTCCTTTTCTTGCGAATTTTCTGCCACAATACATGAAGCTTGTTTCACGGCTTCAAGCTTCTTGACCTCCGCCGAAAGATGAAGTACACTTAATGCTTGTAGGTCATCGGGAATTTTGGCTACGTCTAATCCCATACATCTAGCAAGTGTTTTTAGAGGTACGCCTAGCTCGCGCGCCAGAGCAATGACGCGATCGAAGCGAGGAATGGATTCCCCTCGTTCCCAATCGCCAATAATGCGAATTCCTACCCCCATTCGACGACTAAGTTCGGGCTGGGTCAAATTTGCACTTTCTCTAAGGTTTTTCAAGGTTATCGTTTCTCGATCTTCAGCTTCCATTAATTATAGCAGTTAATTGCTAGCAAAATAGTGCTTGACATCCTTGGTATCTGGCACTAAACTGCTAGTAGATAGGAAAAGCAAGGGCGGCCGGGCGAGCCTCCTTTCGTCAAAATGCAGGTTTGAAGAACCGCCTGATTTTTCGTGTCTATCAATTGTGCTTGCATACCCAAGCGTATGTTCCGGGCAAGGGCGCATACCTCAAGCCCCTTTTTTCTCAACGCCGAGGAGGTGGTGCCATGTAAAAGGTCGATCGACCTCACAGGACAACACAACTCAAAATTGTATCAAATATCCAGACCAAAACTTCTCCTTTGCGATCGCACAACTTCCGTGCTATCGTGCCCTTTCTCGAACCATTCCAGATCATGTCCACATCAATTGACAACTTCTACCTAGGCGATGTCGCCTCCAACTTTCACTTTGCAGGCCCGCTGCTAGACTTTGAAGAAGAAATCCAGAATCAATCTCCCTTTCACGATTTAGACTACCTGACAGGCGAAATTAAAAGGGGATTCCTAGACTACGTGCGTCAAGGAATCATGCTGGACGCGATCCGAAAACTGCGATTGTACAAAGACAAGTTCAAAACTTTTAAAAGTTACTGCGAACAAGCATTAGGTCGGCAGTATTTTTACTGCACGCAAATTATCAAAGCTGCTGGCATTTGCCTGCGCTTAATTAAAGCCGGATTTGAGATTTTGCCTAGCTGCGTCGCTCAAGTTGTCCCTTTGTTCAAACACGCAATTACCGACCAATATGGCGACTGTCGTTTACAGGAAAAGTGGCAAGAAGTTGTCGATGTCATCCCCAAAGAAAGGATTACCGCAGTAACTATTGCCGAAACAGTTGACAACAATCCCAACCTCCGGCTCAAACAAATTCGCATTAAAACCGACACCTACGCCCTTTTAACGAAAAAAGCAGCCGCAGCCGGACTGTCAATTTCGGAATTTTTGGCAAGGTTGGTTGGCGAATACAATCCCAGAAATTTAGACCAGCCAGCGGAACATACTCCCGAACAAGAGGAGATTTTAGACCAATTAGACGCAGAGTTTAAGAAGCCGGCAACGGAACAGACTTCAACTTCTGCCCCAGGAAAAGTTAAGTCTAAAGGTTTTGGAGTCAAAGTTGGCCCTAAAGGTGGTAAAAGGGAAGTTAAGGCGAAAACTTCGGAAAGGGAAGTTAAGGCAAAAACTTCGGAAGGTGAAGTTAAGTTCAAAAATCGGCAAAGTGAAATCAAAGCCGAGAAACAGTCGAATTCATTTAATGAGAAAAATCATGAAGTCATCTGCCCAAAATCCAATCATGCGTCAACTGAAATTAATGGAGGCTCAACTGAACGAAATTCAGTGCCACCTTATTAAAGCCACTGTGTTGAATTGGTGGCAAATAGTTTTGCCTGACGGACAAAAGATTGCGATCGAGCACGCGGGCGGCGGACACTGGATTTTTCGGGCTAACGGGCTTGAGAAATCTCATCCAGAAGTGCGGCTAGCGGTGTTAAGGGCGATCGCCGAAGGCTGTCGCCGATAAGTTACGGCTAAGGACACGGCGCGGTGCCGTGTCCTGAGATGGACTGGCGATCGGATTTGATATGATTTGGAGATGCTGGGGGCGATCGACATTGCTTAAGGTTGCGATCGGAATTTCCCAACTGTGGGGCGAGATTTAAGGGGCCGGCGTTGTGGGTAGACGGGTGATGTCTGCGGTGTTTTATGACTTTTGTAGAGACGATGGAACACCAAAAACCCTCAGCTCTTAAAACTTGGATGGTTTGGCCTCAACATTCTCAACCGGAAAAGCTGAGAGCCCTGTTGGCCCGGGACAAAGAGCATGGTCGGCGAGGATACGCCGATCAGAGCCAACGTTATCTTAACGATTGAGCAACGTGGTTCATACTGAGTTAGACTGAATATTAGAGTATAAATCTAAGGAGTAGTTTTTTCAGGAAACCACAGGAGGCAGCGTGACATTAGGCGTAGACAGCAGGCAATAGTAGTGCCCTGAAGGAAAGGAGCAAGATGATAAAACAAAACCGAATTAAAAAAAAAGTAGGTATCTAGAGTTGTAAACTAGCATTATAATAATGTACAAAACTCCAAATTGCAGCAATATGATTTTCCAATTTCTAAGAGTTGGATAAGCTCTTTCTCACCAATCGAGATACTCGTTGTCGAAGGCTGCAGTTAAATCGCTCGATATAGCTGGTACAACCACTATCGAGAGTCTACACTATAATGACGTTTACTGGGCAATACAGAATCATAAGCACTCCAATGGTCAGTATAAATTACAGCACATTGACGGTAAACAGGTGGCATGGAATTCCATAAGGCACTCTTCTGATACTGCGCTACGATCTCCAATATGTACACCAACAATTTCCCTAGTCTGGGCATCCAATGCCAGCCAAACCCACTGCTGATTGCCTTTATTGTCAACTTGCCGACCATAACTCATCCATCTGAACATTCAGGCGCTTTTTTGGCTTGGTACTCCGCGACACTTGCTTGTTAACAACAACAGAAGAGAGCATTTACGTACCGCTGCACTGTATCTTCTGACACTTGTAATACCCGAGCAATTCCGGCTTGAGAAATACGTTCAAGTAGCATCCGCTGGATTAACTCCTGTTGTTCTTTCGTAATAGTTTTCCACGCGGGATTTAGAACAAATTGACGACCAAATTCTCGACATTGCCACAATTGGGGCAAGAATTAATTTCTACTGTCATATAACCAATGGCAAACACTTCTCTCTAATAGTAGCTTAAGTTTACTCCATCCTTTCCTTCAGGGCACTACCCATTCGTAAATCCAACCAAGCCAGAATGCTGGTAGTGCCGGCACCATGTTCGAGTGCAGTTTACAAATTATTTGCGATCGCTATAGCAATCCTCGCATCATTATCATGATTATGGTACAATTATATGCAATACTTAATTATGACAAAAAAATGAATAACTTACAACTTTCACAAAAAGATATGGAAAAAGAAATAGCCCAATTAGAATTTTTCATTAAAAGTGATATCGATGCAAGAGAACTAAAACGAGCAATAGCTGTAAGGATGGCGCTCTCAGGTAATATCTACCATGAAATCAGCAATATTTTAGGTGTAAGTAATTTTTTTATTGGTTATTGGAAAAAACAATTTACAACCAAAGGCCTCGCCGGAATCAAACTAGGACATAAAGGGTCAAAAGGGTATTTAACGGCTCGATAAAATACTGAAGTAATCGAGTGGTTAAAGAATAAAGAATATTGTAATTTAGATGAGCTGGTTACTTATTTAGATCAAGAATTTGGTGTGATATATACAGCGTATCCCAGGTTTATGAGGTACAGTAACAACAGTGTGTAAACCAGTTTTTTAAATGTTTGGGATTCATCAAATCGAGTGCGATGGCAATTAGAACATCAACCATTTTTGGAGTAGTGGGAGAAAACTGACGTAAAAAAGCTTTTAATTGTGACCACCAATGTTCAATGGGATTAAAGTCAGGATTCGGGAGGTGATTGGTAAAGAACGCTCGCCCCAACAGATTGAATTAAAGGTTCGATTTCTTTCACTTTATGGGCGGGGACATTATCCATGACAACTACCGCACCCTCCCATAGTTGTGGTAGTAAACACTTTTCGACCAAGACTTGGAATGCTTTGCCATTCATTGAACCATCCAATGTCATTACAGCTAACACTTTTTTTAAGCTAATTGCCCCAATTACTGTCACCTTTGAGCCTCGATAAAATGGTTTAAAATCATAGACCCTACTTCCATAATAGCTTCGGGCATGAGTTCGTGTTAACCAAGCGTAAAACGCCCATTTCATCGATAAAAACTAAATTTTCTGGTTCGATTTGCTTAACTTTCTGCCAATACTCAATTCTCAAGTTTCGGACTCTTTCTCTTTTCCCTTGGTCACTGCGCAATGTTTTTTTTTACTGTGAGTTTTTTTTTTTGTAATGCCCGACACATTGCACTTTTACTGACCCATTGATGATGATTTTCTGCCCAATATTCACAATATTCTAATAATGTTGCATCTGGATATCGTTCAACCATTGCCTGTAGTTGAACTTCCGCTCCATACAATGCCCCCTTCATTACCCCACCTGGTTTTTTTGGTTCTAAACTACCTTGACATTTATGAATAGATAGGAGTTTTTGTACAAAACTTTTAGCTACACTAAATCTAGCCGCAACTTTTCTGATTGAGGTGTTACCTTGAAAGTAAGCCTTGACTATTTTTTCTCGGAACTCGATTGAGTAAGATTTCATTGGGACTATTTCTACACTAAATATTAGTGTACCTCATAAACCTGGGATACGCTGTAAATCAAAACAGAGTTACTATGAAGTTTTCAACCGGGCAAAAATTAGTTGGAAAAAAACTCAAAAAACCAATCCTAAATTTGATAAAGAACTGGTAAAAAAAAGACAGAAGAAATTAACGATATTTTATTTAAAAACAATGCTGGTATAGAATCGGGGGAAATAATAGTATTGTTTTTAGATGAATGTCATCTACTTCATGGTGATCTAACTGGTTA
>NZ_JAUBQB010000156.1:0-4247 GCF_036701035.1 Microcoleus sp. Pol7_B2
TTTTTCTAATTAACTATTTTTATCGATTTTATCATGATCTTACCTCTGTCTCACATTTATTTGAAATGACTATAACGATCGACAACACGGCAACTCTGGATAGGGCAATGCCCAAAGCGTGTCAACTTAAGCTGTCAGTCCACCCAGTCCTCCCGCCCACCCGGCAGTCCGCCAGGGAATGAATTCCCTGTCTCAGAGCGAAAGTCCTCTCAAAGAGGACTGAAGAACTCATTAGTCGTCTTCAGACGACTTTCGCTTTGAGGCAGGGGTTTAAACCCCTGCCGGACTGCCGGACTGAGGGTTTGCCCTTAAGCTGATACCAATATCTTTGCACCTTCCCGCAAACGAAGCTTGCGGACAGTCCTCTATTGTGTTTGTGTATTCTTGATTACTCTAGAAGATAGTTACAGATGAGGATTCAGATGATGACTCACGAGTTGAAGCGTCGAACCGTTTACTCTGCCGGCATTGCGAGTTTAATGCTGAGTATTTCGTTCTGGGTCGCTCCTGTAGCGCTGGCCAAATACACTCCTCCTCAAAACCCTTCTAAACCGAAAGAAACGGGGACGAATACCACTCGCAGCAGCAGTTGTGAAGGTAATTCATCGGCGAGATTGACTGCCTTAGTGCCGTTTAGCCATGTGGGAGTGACGATTTCTGGGCATCCGACCTTTACCTGGTTTGTACCCGATAGCCCTCCTCGTCCGCTGCAATTCCGGCTGTTTACTCGCACGGGACAACTGCTCTACAGAACCGAGATGCAGAGTCAGCCAGGAATAATGTCGGTTGCTTTGCCCTCAAATCTGCCCCAACTGTCGATCGGGCAATCCTATCAGTGGCAAGTGGTGTTGGTCTGCGATCCGGATGATCCTCCGAGCAATGTGGTGGCGGCGGCAGAAATCCAAGTAGTCCAGCCTGCTGCGTCGTTGCAGTCTCAACTTGCAGCAGCCCAAACTCCCCAACGGCGGATCGACTTGTATGCGGAGGCGGGGCTGTGGTATGACGCGATCGCAGAAGCGCGCAAAGACTCTGAGACTTCTCAAAGCCAAGCGGCGGTGCTGGAACTGCTGGATTCTCTCGCTAGTTCGGAAGCCGAACCTTTGAAAGAGTGGAGTGATCGATTGCGACAAATTAGGGCGATCGAACAACAACGCCAACTCCCGCAACCCAAACCCTAAAATCCCATGCAGCCTTTCTCGCTAACACTGTTTAAATTCAGTAATCGTAAAGTGCGATCGGGCTTCCTGTTTCCCCTCGCCTTTTGCCTTTTGTCTGTTGCATTTTACATTCCTCCCCACTCCTCACTTCCGGCTGCTGCTCAAACTACTGATGCTCGTAAAGCAGAGGCCGATCGGCTATTGCAGCAGGGGCTTCAACAGCATCAGACTAGCCAATTAAGAGCAGCGCTGAATTCCTGTCAACAGGCACTGCAAATTTATCGCTCCCTCAAAAACCGCCGAGGGGAGGGTGTAGCACTGGGCATTATGGGAATGGCTTACAACTCTCTGCACAACTATGCCCAAGCCATTGAGTATTCACAGCAGAGTTTAGCCATCGCCCGTGAAATTAAAGAGCGTAAATGGGAGGGTGCAACACTAGGCATTTTGGGAGACGCTTACCAATCTCTGGGCAACTCGGCCAAAGCCATTGAGTATTCACAGCAATATTTAGCCATCGCCCGCGAAATTAAACATCGCCTTGGGGAAGGTGCGGCACTGGCCAGTTTGGTAGTCGCTTACATCCGTCTGCGCGACTATGCCAAAGTGATCGAGTATTCACAGCAATATTTAGCCATCGCCCGCGAAATTAAACAGCGTCAATTGGAAGGTTTGACACTGGCCAGTTTGGGAATCGCTTACAACTCTCTGGGCGACTCGGCCAAAGCGATCGAGTATTCACAGCAAAGTTTAGCCATCGCCCGCGAAATTAAAGACCGCCTTGGGGAAGGTACGGCACTGGGCACTTTGGGAGGCGCTTACCACTCTCTGGGCGACTCGGCCAAAGCGATCGAGTATTCACAGCAAAGTTTAGCCATCGCCCGCGCAATTAAAGACCGCGGTGGGGAAGGTAGCGCACTCGGCAATTTGGGAAACGTTTACCACTCTCTGGCCGACTACGCCAAAGCGATCGAGTATACACAGCAGAGTTTAGCTATCGCCCGCGAAATTAAAGACCGCGAAGGGGAAAATAGGGCACTGGTCAATTTGGGAGCCGCTTACCAATCTCTGGGCGACTCGGCCAAAGCGATCGAGTATTTACAGCAAAGTTTAGCCATCGCCCGCGAAATGAAACACCGCCTTGGGGAAGGTACGGTACTGAGAAATTTGGGAGGCGCTTACAACTCTCTGGGCGACTCGGCCAAAGCGATCGAGTATTCACAGCAAAGTTTAGCCATCGCCCGCGCAATTAAAGACCGCGGTGGGGAAGGTAGCGCACTGGGCAATTTGGGACTCGCTTACAACTCTCTGGGCGACTCGGCCAAAGCCATTGAGTATACAAAGCTCAGTTTAGCCATCGCCCGCGAAATTAAAGACCGCCAAAGTGAAGGTTCAGCACTGGGCAATTTGGGAATCGCTTACCACTCTCTGGGCAACTGGGCCAAAGCCATTGAGTATGCACAGCAACAGTTAGCCATCGCCCGCGAAATTAAACACCGCTACAGTGAAGGTGCGGCGCTCAACAACCTCGGATTGGCGTTCCTAAAAGCTGGCAACCCAACAGAATCTGAAAAAATCCTCGTCAATGCCATTCAAGTTTGGGAATCGATGCGTCAAATGCTCGGCTCTAACGATGCGAATAAAATCTCCATCTTTGAAAGACAAGCTATGACTTATCGGACTTTACAACAAGTCCGGGTGGCTCAGAATAACCCGATCGCAGCCTTAGAAATTGCCGAACGGGGACGTGCTCGTGCCTTTGTCGATCTCCTGACACAACGCTTATCATCTGATTCTGCCAATTCGGTGATTACTGCTGCTCCCAACGGCGAGCAAATCCGACAAATCGCCAAAGCACAGAATGCCACTTTGGTACAGTATTCCATCATCTACGCCAACTTCGAGATTCAGGGACAACAAGTAGGGCGAGAATCCGCGCTCTACATCTGGGTGATTCAACCTACGGGCGAAATCACCTTCCGCGAGGTTGACCTCAAACCCCTTTGGCAAAAACACAACGCCTCCCTAGCCAGCTTGATAGTTGGCAATCAAGAATTCCTGGCTGTTCGCAGTCGCAGCAGTCTTGGCTTCACCCAACCCCAACCCAACTTACCGACACTGCATCAACTGCTGATCGATCCCATTGCCAGCCTGCTACCCAAAGACCCCAATGCCCGCGTCATTTTCATTCCCCAAGGTTCCCTGTTCCAGGTACCCTTTGGGGCCCTGCAAGATGAAGGCGGTACTTACTTGATCGAAAAACACACGATTCTCACCGCCCCCTCCATTCAAGTCTTGGATTTGACTCGACAACAGAAGTTAGCACAGAAGCAACCTAACAGCGGCAGGGCTCTAGTCTTGGGCAATCCCACGATGCCAAGTGTGTCTCTTTCTCTGGGAGAACCCAAACAGCAATTGTCTCCTCTACCTGGGGCCGAAGCTGAAGCTAGAGCGATCGCCCCTCTGCTCAACACTCAAGCCATCACAGGCGCACAAGGGACAAAAGCTGCGATCGTTCAAAAAATGCCTCTGGCATCGACTATTCACTTGGCAACCCACGGATTGCTGGATGATGTGCGCGGATTGGGAAGTGCGATCGCCCTTGCTCCTTCTGGTAGCGATGACGGCTTATTGACCGCAGAAGAGATTTTTGACATGAAACTGCAAGCAAATTTAGTCGTTTTGAGTGCTTGCAACACTGGAGAAGGCCGAATTACCGGGGATGGAGTAATTGGTTTGTCGCGCGCTTTGATTTCGGCAGGAGTGCCGAGTGTGATTGTTTCTTTATGGGCGGTTCCCGATGCGCCGACATCGGAATTGATGCAGGCATTTTATCAAAACTTGCAAAATAATCCCGACAAAGCACAGGCACTTCGGCAGGCAATGTTAACCACGATGAAAACTCATCCCCAGCCGCGAAATTGGGCGGCATTTACTTTAATTGGGGAGGCAGAGTAAGGACGATCGCTCTAATCTGCTTGTCGCGATCGATCTGGTATCTGTTGTGCATTGAAATTATACAGCACTTCCGGGTGTTATGAGGTACAATAAGAATAGATTAAAAAAAATACACCAATGAAAGCATATTCA